>CAJWVX010000091.1 GCA_913048175.1 uncultured Flavobacteriales bacterium
GAAGACACATTTTAGCATTTTTTTGTGTGGTTACAAGCAGCCAAATCATTCCACAGTTAATTTTAGAGTTCCAAAAATCGTAAAATTTTATCGTTCAAGCAATAGATAAGAGATAAAAAATAAGAGTGGAGTTAAAGATGTAAGAAAAAAGAAAAATTACAGCCTTATTTTCTTGATAAATTAAGTCATTTTACAAAAAACCTGATTGATCTCATCCTATTACCATTAGAAATTTTAAGAAAGTACATCCCATTAGCTAAATCATAACCCAACTCGCGTTGGTAATGTTTATTTGGAATAAAGATCTCTTCAGAATTCACAATTTCTCCCATCACATTAATAATTTCTAAGATCAGACTACCTTTGTTATAGCCATTAATCGATAAGGTAAATACTCCATTGTTTGGGTTGGGATATAGACCTAAACTTAAATGTTCAGAACTTAGTGGATTTACTCCAACTAGCGATGACGTATCTACTAATAGACTCGTTTTCCACATACCTCTCCCAAATGTGGCTGCATAAATAACACTATCAGTATAATTAATGTTTAGATCTGATACAATTACATTTGGCAGATTATCATTATAGGGAGTCCATGATGTTAGAGTGTCATTACTATAATAAACACCTATATCTGTGCCAATATAGACTGTATTATAAGGAGAACCATCTTGGTGAACAATACAATTTGTTGGTAAATTAGGCAAGTTATACGTTATATTACTCCAGCTGACTCCTCCGTCAGTTGTATGGTAAACATGTTTCCCTGGCTCAAGCCCAGCAGTAACAACCCAAGCACTTAAAGGATCACTGTCATCTACATCCACATAAGTAAAGTATAAACTATCCGGTAGGCCAAGTGTTCTATCAGTCCAAGTTACACCACCATTTGTTGTAACCCATAATTCACTAAGTTGATTGTAAGAGTGATATATTCTTTTAGCAACATAAATAGTTGATGTGTTTGATTGCGATATGTTAAAGTGAGAAATAGGTGCTGGAACCGTTGCTCCTGACATTATAGGAAAGTTAGATAATGAGTTTAAAAAATCATTTCCTGGAGCTGCTGAATATAAATTACCAAAACCACCATAAACTAAATTAGTATTTCCTGGTTCATACATAAAAGGTGTTACCCATTCTCCATCCTCATTAGATGGTTTATTCATTTGTGTATAGTTAGTTCCACCATCCAAAGAATATAAAACACGACCATATTGACTTGACCCTAAAATAATATCAGGATCTACGGGGTGGAGCGCTGTATGCATCCCATCTCCTCCAAAGAGATTAGACCAATTACTATTATTATTAAAGTAGGTAGAATTATCTTGAGCTCCAGCAGAGAAATTTCCAGAATTCCCTTCACTAACACCTACACTATAAAATGAGCTTGTTTGCATCCCATCACTAATATATTCCCATGCCGTTGGCCAAGTGTAGCCTGGGGTGTTATTTGCATCAAACCAAGATCCTATCTGTATATTACTTGTTCGAACCAACCCCCCATCATTGCAAAGATAAAACTTGTTATCTAAAGGGTTGTGTTTAAGCTGATGTTGATCTGCATGTAACCCAGATCCAACTCCAGAAAAATCATACCATAAAGAAACACCATCAAAACTAGCTCCTCCATCAGCAGACCCCCAAATATTTACTCCTCCTGTATAGATCTTATTTTCATCCGCTGGGTCTATTAACAAAGTTAGATCATAAGTTCCTTGCCCCCCAGATCCCGTTCCATCAAACCACTCTAGGATATTAAGTCCTCCAGCATTACTGAAATTCCAATTTACACCTCCATCTAAAGAGGAATAAATACCATAAAGACCTTTGTCTGAACCACATGCTAATGCATAAATATGGTTAGAGTTTGATGGAGCAACTGCAACCTCTATTCTAAGCACTGAGCCTGAAGTAGGGATTCCCGTGTTTAATAATGTCCATGTGTTTCCAAAATCAATAGATTTTAATATCCCTGCTGAACCTTGTTGAGAATTCTTTAAATGCCCAGTAGTTGCAAATAAGGTATACGGATCATTTGGATCCGATTCAATGTCCCAAATTAAACTATCATGTTGTTGGACCCAAGATGTCCCTCCATCATCAGAAGACCATATACCACTAATCCCTGCAGCGATCAAACTGTCGGGGTCATTAGGGTTAATAATTACCCTCCTCATTAAAGACCCATCTAGTTCGGTGGTTTGATAGGTTAATCCAGTTGGATTCCATGTAGATCCCCCATCAACAGACTTATAAACACCCAGCCCATAGTGCGAATGTCTTTTTCTGTCATCCAAATCTAAAGCTACATCCATATAGGCATAATCTCCAATACAGATATAAATATTATTTGTATTTATGGGGTCAACAGCTATGTCACTAATTCTTAATATTGGTAAATCGTCTGTTAATGGAGTCCAATTAGTACCTCCATCAGTTGTTTTCCAAACACCACCTTGGGCTACTCCAACCCAAAACGTATTCACATCAGTAGGATGAAAAGTAATACAATTAATCCTTCCCAGTCCTTTTGTTAAAGATGAGCTAGCTCGTTGTGTTGGCCCAACTGGAATCCAACCCGCAGCTTTATTATTGTTTTTATTTTTAACGTTAGAGACTCTTTCGGCCTCAGTAAAGAATACTGAACCATCATAAAACTCTCCTTTAGGATTTACTCGCTTTTTAAATTCATCCAACCATCTATGTTCAAATTTCCACCCTTTAGTTGAAATTTGTTGAGAGCGTGGCACTCTATTTTCAATTTGGTGTTCTAGCTTACCAAATGTGAATTTTTCTTGTGAAAATACATTCATTAAAAGAAAGGAAATACATCCTAAGGCTAACAGCTTTTTAAAGTTCATCTTTATTAATAATGGTGTCTATATAGTGTTCTAAGTTTTTAATTTGTTGAGGCTCAGAGCCAGAATAGCTCACTTTCTTTTTAATAGTTTTGGCACTATACTCCAACACTTTCAACTGTAAGCTATTGGCATTACTTCCATACCCACTTTTTATATCTTGCCAATTTATACTATTAAGTAATCTATTTATTTTTATCTGCTCTTCGGAATTTAAAGTTCCTGTTTTTAATCCTAAATGTTTGACTTTAAATTTTCCATTATATTTAAACTTCCCATTACTTGTTATCGTAATTGTAAAGGCTTGACATACATCTAAACAACCGCCTTTCTCAAGTTCTAGAGACCAGGGATCGCTCTTTTTATCCGTCTTTTTATTAATAGTACAGGTCATTGTTAATAATACGCCCGTAAATAAGAATAGTAGTTTTTTTAATTTTATCACATTTAAATTTACGTATTATTTTTTTCAGTAAATGACACTAAAATCTATTTGATAATTTATCAGAAGAGAAATAACTGTTTTTTAAGTTGTTAACTTTTTAAAAACAGACTCTAGACTTTGCGTTTCTTTTTGCATGGTTAGTACAACGATTTCCTTTTGCATTGCATATTGAAAAATGTTATTTCTAACAGCATCATTTGCTATCTCGAATAGCCAAGTGTTATTAATAGAGTTTTTAACTTGAATAACTCCATCAATCTTTTGAAGCTCTTTAGTATCTACCTGTTTATCAAATTCAACAGTTAAAACAATTTGATCTTTCTGTTGAGCTTGTAACTTCTCCGTTTTATCATTCGCCACAATTGTTCCGCGATTTATAATTATAGTCTTATCACAAATTGCTTCTACCTCTTGCATAATATGTGTAGAAAGCATAATCGTTTTTTCTTTGCCAATATTCTTAATTAAATTTCTAATTTCTTCTAATTGATTTGGATCCAAGCCAGTAGTAGGTTCATCTAAAATTAAAACCTTAGGATCATGAATCATTGCTTGTGCTAAACCAACCCTTTGTCGATAGCCTTTAGAAAGTGCTCCAATTTTTTTATTTTGTTCAATACCTAAACCAACCATGTCAATCATTTCTTTAACACGCTCTTTTCTTTTACCAATCTTATAAACTCCCCCAACAAAATCCAAATATTCTTTTACATACATATCCAAATACAATGGATTATGCTCTGGCAAATAACCAACATGTCTTTTCACATCAATTGGATTCTCTATTACATCATATCCACAAACACTAACACTACCAGAACTTTGAGGAATAAAACAAGTGATAATTTTCATCATTGTAGACTTTCCTGCACCATTCGGACCTAAAAACCCAACTATATTACCAGGTTCTACAGAAAAAGATATTTCATCTAATGCTTTTTGCTCTCCGTAAATTTTAGTTACATTTTTTACTTCTATTGACATGCTGAAAAGTTTGAAGTTTGAAGCTTGAAGCTTGAAGTTTCCTTCATTACATCATTCAGTCAAACTTATTTATTTATTTTTCGATAAGACGAAAGTAAGATTTTTAGCTAAACCCTTATTATTCTTTACTTTTGAATCTGATATAAATTTATGAAAGGCATTGTTATAAAATCTACCGGTAGTTGGTATTCTGTTCGTTTAAACGATGGAGAACGAATAGAAGCTCGAATTAAAGGAAAATTTCGACTTAAAGGAATAAAATCTACCAACCCTATTGCTGTTGGAGATATTGTTACCTTAAAAGAAGAACAGGATGGAACTGCCGTAATTAGTGCTATTGATAAACGAAAGAATTATATTATTCGTAAATCGGTAAACCTTTCTAAAAGGTCTCACATCCTTGCAGCCAATGTTGATCAAGCAATTTTAATCGTAACATTATCTCAACCTAAAACTTATACTGAGTTTATTGATCGATTTTTAGTTTCAGCAGAAGCTTACCACATTCCAACAGTTATTGTTTTTAATAAAATTGATGTTTACTCTGCTGAGGAAATGGACGAACTTTCATTTCTTAAACATTGTTATGAAAATGTTGGCTATAAATGCTTAACTGTCTCTGCTACAGAACATACTAACATAGAAGATGTTAAAGAAGTAATGAAAGGTAAGATTTCTGTTATTTCAGGTCATTCTGGTGTAGGAAAAACAACCTTGTTAAATACAATTGAACCTACGTTAGATTTAAAAACCAGCGAAATTTCAGAAATGCACCTTCAAGGAAAGCATACTACAACTTTTGCAGAAATGTTTGAGTTGCACTTTGGTGGATATCTAATAGACACTCCTGGAATAAAAGCTTTTGGTTTAATTGATTTTAAAAAAGAGGAACTTTCTCATTACTTCTTAGAGATGAGAGAGCTATTAAACGATTGTCATTTTAACAATTGTGTTCATGTTAATGAACCAAAATGTGCGGTTAAAGATGCACTTGAAAATGATGAAATTTCTGCTTTTAGATACAAAAACTATGTGAGTATCTATACTGGAGATGAGGACGAAAACTATAGAGGTTTAGGTTATTAATTTTCTTAAGACCAAAAAATCGACTACTACGAACACATACCCAGTAAAAACTCTACTATTCTTTTTTTTAGAACTCATTAAATAATCCTTATTTGCTAAACTAAAACGTTAATTATGAAAGTCGTTATCCAAAGAGTTAGTAAAGCTTCTGTTACTATAGATAATGAAATCAAAAGTAAAATTGATGCTGGGCTTTTAATTTTACTTGGAATAGAGGATTCTGACAAAAAAGAGGATATTGATTGGCTCTGTAGAAAAATAGCTAAACTTAGAATTTTTGGAGATGATAATGATGTAATGAATCTATCCATTAAAGACATTGATGGTGATATTATTCTTGTTAGCCAGTTTACATTACACGCTAGTACAAAAAAAGGGAACAGACCTTCTTTTATTAAAGCTGCCAAACCAGCTATTGCAGGACTATTATACCAGCAATTTATTATCCAAATTGAAAAAGAAATTGAAAAACCTATTAAAACTGGTGAGTTTGGTGCTGATATGAAAGTAGAATTAATAAATGATGGTCCAGTTACGATCGTAGTAGATTCAAAAAATAGAGCTTAACATTTCTCCTTCATTAAGCAAGTTCTATTTATCTCTCCACTTAAAATATGTAGTATCTTTCTCACAATAAACGGCTAACCTTCGTTTAATAAATACTTTTTGGCAGAATCAGTTTGAAAAGAAAAATTTCCATCAATTATTTGTTGAGCTGAAAATTGGATTGAGCACTAAATAATAAAAACTATTAGTCATTTTTTTACCATTATAATATTTAACAACACCCTCCTCCATCATAAAAATAAGTAGATTCCGAAATATGAATATCTGATTTATTTACTTTTTGCAATGCTTTAGCAGTTTTATCACAAATTGCTAAAGGCATTTGTTGAATTAATATGTGTCCATTTTTATCATCAAAAAACTCCTCATCTCCAAAATAAATGGCAGATTTTCCTGTAAAAACGCAAGGCCCATCTTCTGGCATAGGATCTTTAATGGCGCAAACCTCAACACTATCAATAAAGATATTTTCAAATGTATCATAATGATTAGGAGACAATACTCTGTAAGGCCTTTTTGCTCTAATCTCTACCGTACCAAATCCGGCATCAGTAATCATTTTAATATACTCTTTTAACGATAATGCCCCACTTAAACAAAGTGCTCGTAATTTTTCATCATTCTTTAATGATTCAGGCATTTCACTCTCTGAAGTAGGGTCTGAAAGGACTAATCTTCCGTGAGGTTTTAAAACACGATACATTTCTGCTAAAGCTATTTTTAAGTCTTCTTTTGTAAAAATATTAAATAAACAGTTTTGAGCGGCCACATCAATACTTTGGTCTTCTACTGGTAAATTTAACGCATCTCCTTTTTTAAGATCTACAAACTCCGATTTAAACCAAAGATTTAATTTTTCTGCCTCTTTAAAGTTATTTTTTGATGCTACTAACATTTCATCAACCACATCAACTCCAATTACACCATGTTTTTGCCTACTGAAATAAGCAAATTGTAACAACTCCATTCCTCCACCAACTCCAACATAAAGTATTTTAGGATTATTTACTAAATCTCTTGGATTTACTGTACTTCCACAACCATAATTCATTTCTAACATTATTGTTGGCATCTCTAAATCTGGCAATTGCCAAATTGGTGTTGTTGTACAGCAAAGTCCTACATCCGGAGTTTCTGCCGCTTTCTTATAAACGTCTTTTGTTGTTTCTAAATAGCTCTTCATGTGCTCCTCCTTAATTTAAAACAATAGTACTACTCTTAATCCTAATCAAATGTCCTAAATATTACAATCCATAAAAAAGCCCCAACAAAATTGCTGAGGCTTTTAACTTATTAAATAATTTATTTACTGAACTATTAGCTTTTGTTGTTGAATTGATTCTCCAACAGTAAGAGTTACAACATAAATTCCTTTACTAAACTCATTAGTTACGATAGGTAATTTAACTGTTCCGTTAACAGAATAATCTCTTTGAGCTACTATTTTTCCACTCAAGTCAGTTATTGTTACATTAACATTTTCTCCATCATTATTAATGATATCAACATATGTTACACCGTTTGTTGGGTTAGGAAACATGCCAAAAGTTTCTTCACTTGAAACCTGCTTTACACTAGTTGCACAATTCACATAACCATTTGCTACAGCAGAAGTTATCGTTTCTTTTGTTGCGTTATCCATTTTTCCTGCAGGATCTCTCAAGAAACTAATGATATGTAATTTTGTTTCATCCCAATCAGCAGGTAAAAGGAACGCAAAACAATTTGTTTGTATTAACCCAGATGGAATTATAGAAGGAAAACTGTTTGCTAAACCATCAAAAGAAGGCTCAATTACTCTTGCTACATGATCATAAACCATTTGAGCAGCAGGAACAGGATTAGGAAGAACTTCATAACCACCCATTACACCGTTTGCTCCACCAGCGTAAGCATTAGACTGATCGAATCCAGCAACTCCGGTAACACCATCTTCAGTTAAGATTACTCCAACTCTCCAATCAGCAAAAGTAGATGATTGAAAATCAGCAGTAACAGAAACTTCTAAAATTCTTGTTGCTGGATCATAAGTTGCTCCATTCTCAAGAAAGGCTTTAGGTGCAACAACTATTCTATCTAAAAACGAAGCTTCCATAGTAGACGGATCAGCATCTGGACCTCTATCCACTAATGAGCTTGGATATCCACTAATTAAAGCACCAATACCAGTATCATAAGTTGGATCTGTCATAGGGTCTCCATTATGAACAGCAACTCCTGCCCAATGGTTAGGATAATTTGTTTCCATAAAATCCATAAAAACAGCTCCTCTTGGACACCATTGACACCAAGTTCCTGTTGCTTCTTCTCCTAAAACCATTTTACCTACTGCAGGCACAATAGGGTCTATCATTATAGTATTAGCATCATCTGCAGGGCTAGCGTCAGCACCTGCACCATTTACATTAGATACAGTAACTGTTAAAGGAAGGTTTCCTACAGCTAAAGATACTGGTGTAGCAAACGTATGAACATATGTTGCTAAAGATGCCAATGTAATTGGACCTACACTTTCTTGAACAGCTGGCAGACCATTATAAGTATACTCAATATCAAAAGAAGTAATAGGATCCGTACCTAAATTTCTAACTGTTCCATCTACAACAACTGTTTGACTTACTATTCCAGCTATTGAAGAAACAAAAGTTATACCTCCATTAACTGGAGGCAAACTAGTTACTGAATGATCAAAACTTACATCATCCACGTAAAATCCTGCAACATCATTTCCTCCCTCAGTAGTTGGGTTTGTTGGATATAAATTTAATATACCTATTGATCCTATAGGGTTAGAAAAAGTTCCCTGACTTACATTATCAATAAATAACTCCCATACATTAGCAGTTAAATCAATCTCAATCCTCATATTAAACCATTGAGCTATTGGATAAGTAGTTGATAAATTAGTTGTTGTTCCACTTTTTAAATTAAAAGTTCCATCATCTAACATAAAACAATCAATAGCCCATACATCACCAACTGTAAAATTTTCTTGCAAATTAAAATAAGCTCCCTTTCCCGTTTCAACAAAAAAGTTTGATTCTAAAGTGAAATTACCTGAATTATATACTTGATCAAATCTTAAAATAATATCATTTGGCCCACCACCAGTAGAAGCAAAGTAAAGTGAATTAGCACCACTACTTGGATTTGCACTTGATATTGCAACGTCTTCAGTAGTTCCAGCTCCTCCAGTCCAAGTATCCCAATCAGTTGGGTTTTGTGTAACTAAATCTTGACCTGCCGTATAGGAGTCAAAGTTGTCAGTAAAAATTTGTGAAAATAGTGTTGCTGAAAGCATAGCACAAATTCCAGTTAGTAAAATTTTTTTCATAGTTTAAATTATTTGGTTAGTATATTAGAAAATGCAATTTATCTAAAATTATTAAGAAAAGAAACCCTAAGATAGTCCATTATTATACTGCTAAGAAGCATTCTATAGAATCCTTAGCTTAAACATGCGGAAAATACTAGGCATTATAATTAATTTTATTGAATTCCTATACTTAAAGTAAAGTTCTCTTCTTTTTAATATTTTTGTCTAAAATTATATTGAATGGCATTAATTAAAACCCTTTTAGGAAAAACACCCCAATTTGGAGACGATTGTTTTTTAACCGAAAATGCAACTATTGTGGGGGATGTTGTTATGGGAAATCAATGCAGCGTATGGTTTAATTCTGTTATTAGAGGAGATGTTCATTATATTAAAATTGGTAATAAAGTGAACATTCAAGATGGAGCTATCATCCATGCAACTTATAAAAAATCGCCCACAAACATTGGTAACAATGTTTCTATTGGCCACAACGCAATGGTTCATGGCTGTACTATAAAAGATAATGTTCTTATTGGAATGGGTTCAATTGTTATGGATGATGTTGTCATTGAGAGTAACTCGATTATTGCCGCAGGCGCAATTGTTACTAAAGGAACACATGTTGAAAGTGGTTGTGTTTACGCTGGAATTCCTGCAAAAAAAATAAAAGAAGTAGGTAAAGGTTTATTAGAAGGAGAAATTAACAGAATAGCTGATAGCTATGTAATGTATAGTGATTGGTACTCTGAAGAAGAAAAAAAATAACTTATTACTTAATGATTGTGCTTAGGTACATTTGTTATATATCTGCTTTAAATGAAAAATACAGCTTTACTTTTCACTTTTTTACTGTTAATTTTTAACAGTGCATTCGCTCAAAATACATTTACCCATCAAGATACTTTACGGGGCGCTATAACAAAAGAAAGGGCTTGGTGGGACATTACCTATTATCACCTAAGTGTAGATGTAAATACAAGAAAGAAAACAATTACCGGAAGTAATTTAATTCAGTATAAAGTATTAACGCCCCACCAAACTTTGCAAGTTGAATTACAAGAGCCTTTAAAAATATTTAAAGTAATTCAAAATGAAAAAGAACTCTCCGTTAGAAAAGACGGGTACTCTTATTTTATTGAATTACAAGATTCACAAACAGTTGAGAGTATTAACGAGCTAACCATTTATTATAAAGGTGAACCACAAGAAAGTGAAAATCCACCTTGGAACGGAGGGCTAACTTGGAAAAAAGATAGAAACGAAAACGATTGGATAGTAACAACCTGCCAGGGCGATGGGGCAAGTTTATGGTGGCCCAATAAAGACCACGCTTATGACGAACCAGATAGTATGCTTATTTCCATTACTGTCCCCAAACACTTAATGGATGTTTCAAACGGCAGATTAAGAAGCATAAAAGATAACAAGAACAAAACAAAAACTTACAACTGGTTTGTTTCTAATCCAATTAACAACTATGGTGTTAACATGAATATTGGTGACTATATTCACTTTAACGAAACATATAAAGGTTTAAAAGGCAATTTAGATTGTGACTATTATGTGCTCAGAGACAATTTAAAAGATGCAAAAAAACAGTTTAAAGAAGTGCCAAGAATGTTAGCGGCTTTTGAACATTGGTTTGGTCCTTACCCTTTCTATGAGGACGGCTATAAACTAATAGAAGTTCCGTATGCAGGAATGGAACACCAAAGCTCTGTTACTTATGGAAATGGTTTTAAAAATGGCTATAAAGGTAAAGATGTAAGCGGTACAGGTTGGGGAATGAAATTCGATTTTATTATCGTGCATGAGTCTGGTCATGAGTGGTTTGCTAATAACATTACACATAAAGATGTTGCTGATATGTGGATTCATGAAGGATTTACTTCCTATTCAGAAAACTTGTTTGTTGAGTATCATTTTGGAAAAAAAGCGTGTAACGAATATGTTAAAGGAATTCGAAAAAATATTTTAAATGACAAGCCCCTTATTGGAACATACAACGTGCATCAAGAAGGATCTTCCGATATGTACTATAAAGGAGCTAACATATTACATACTTTAAGACAGTTAATTGATAACGATGAATTGTGGCGCTCAATCTTAGTTGGATTAAACAAAGACTTTTATCACCAAACGGTTACTTCTAAACAGGTAGAAGATTATATTAGCCAAAAAACAAAAAAAAATCTATCTACCTTTTTTAATCAATACTTAAGAACTAAAGATATTCCAACCTTAGAATATCGTACAAATAAGAAAAGTATTGAATTTCGTTATATTAATATTGTTGATGGGTTTGATATGCCAATCAGAACCTTTATAAACGAAAAAGAAAAGTGGCTTTTCCCAAATTCAGAATGGAGTAATTTCCATCTTGAGAAGAAAGGTTCTCAAATAACTTTTGACGAAAATTTCTATATTTTTTATGAGAAATTGACCGCCAATTAAATTCACTATTTTTGTTACTCATGCTATTGAAAAAATTAGTTTCCATATTATTTATTCTGATTAACCTAACTAGTTTTTCTCAAAACTTTGCTGACAGAGATTACTATCTAGTAGATAGTTTAGAGATTGATAAAGTTTCTGACTCTGACAAAAAACTTTTAGATAGTTGCTTAACTTACTTTCATCAAGAAAAACAAGATACCAGTAAAATAAAAAGTATTTCTACAATTGTTGAAACTAGTTGGGACGATAAAGTGTGGCCAAAATATAATTTATGGATATATAACTTTACTCAAAAAAAACTAAAGGAGAATCTAAATCAAAAAATCACAAAGAATTTATCTATTCATTTAGCATCTGCTCTTAACAATATTGGTTATTACAACAGCACAAAAGGAAACATTTCTCTGGCATTAAACTACTATCAAAGAAGTTTGAGTCTCCAAGAAAAACTCAACGACAATGAGGGTGCTGCCACTTCCTTAAACAATATTGGAGTAATTTTTAAAAAACAAGGTGATATTCCAAATGCGTTAGAATATTATCATAAAAGCCTTAAAATTTACACTAGAATCAGTAACAAAGTTGGGCAAGGTCAAACACTAAACAATATCGGAAACATTTATCAAGAACAGGATGAGCAAGATTTCGCATTAGAGTATTTCCATAATAGTTTAAGTATTTATAAAAATCTTAAAAACAGAAGAAGCCAAGCTACGGTTCTTAATAATATCGGATATTCTTATTACAAGAAAACAAATTACTCTAAAGCTTTAGAATATTACGCTAAATCTATTGTTATTCGAGAAGAGTTAGGTGATAATTATGGAATAGCAACATCTTGTAACAACATTGCATCTACTTACGAAAACCAATCAAATATTGATGAAGCGAAAAAATATTATCTTAGAAGTAATAAGATTTATACCGCTATTAATCATAAATCAGGATTGTCAATAGCTTCTAGTAATATTGGAAAATTACTCTATAAAGAAGGTAAAAATATACAAGCGATAACATACCTTTTATCGAGTTTGAGTTTAGGGCAAGAAATAGGTTTACCTAGTAGTATAGAGTTTTCTGCAAATTTATTAAGTCAAATTTATGAAGTTGAAGGTAACCATAAAGAAGCCTTAAAAATGCATAAACTATTTACATCAATGAAGGATAGTCTCCAAAATGAAAGTAATCTTAACGCCATAATTAAACAGCACGCCAAATATGAATACGAAACAGCAAAATCTATTGATGATGCTGAACACGATTTGCTTTTAGCAAAAAAGCAAAACGAAAAAGAAAAACAAACGATTATTTCTTACGCTACAGCTTTATGTCTTATTCTCGTTGTCATTTTTGCCATATTTGTTATTAACCGTTTAAAAATAGCACGTTCCCAAAAATTATTAATAGAGGTTCAGAACAAAGAAATAGTAGACTCTATTACTTATGCTAAAAGAATACAGGAGGCAATTCTCCCTTCTTATGAAGATTTTAAAGTAACATTTCCAACGAGTTTTATCTATTACAAACCTAAAGATATTGTAGCTGGAGATTTTTACTGGCTAGAAAAACAGAACGATCTTATTCTTTTTGCGGTTGCCGACTGCACTGGTCATGGAGTCCCAGGAGCAATGGTAAGTGTTGTTTGTAATAATGCGCTAAATGCTGCTGTTAGAGAGCATAAATTAATCGATCCTGGCAAAATACTAGATAAAACACTAGAAATTGTTGTAGAGCAATTTAACAAATCACAAACTACATCTATCAGTAATATTAGAGATGGAATGGACATTGCTTTATGTGCTTTAAACACAAAAACAAATGTTATAAAATTTGCTGGAGCTTATAACCCTTTATGGATCTTAAGAAATGGATCTAATGAATTAGAAGAGTTAAAAGCCACAAGACAATCTATAGGGAAAATAGAGAAACCAAAATCATTTAAAACCAGCACAACACAATTAAACAAAGGAGATCAAATCTATTTATTTTCAGATGGCTATGCCGATCAATTTGGTGGTGAAAAAGGAAAGAAAATGATGCGTAATAGATTTAAAGAATTACTGATTTCTATCAGGACTGAATCAATGACGAATCAAGAGAAAGAGCTCAATTTTCATTTTGAAAAGTGGAAAGGAGAGTTAGAACAGCTTGATGATGTTTGCCTTATGGGAATTAAAATTTAGGATTCTTAGATAACTACTTGCTATTGTCCCAATTAAATTACTGAAGTCTAATGTAAAGTGATTAAATCCTAACAAGACTAAAGTTCCTGAAAGGAATCCAATATTAACAATTCTCTTAATCTAATCTATCTCCCAAGTAACACCACTATTCATTAGCTCATCTACAGATCTAATTTTTGCAGTCTCTTTCACTTCCTCTATTTGTTTCCAAACATTTTGATCAAAAGATTCTGCTGCAACTTCTCTAATTACTCCAAAAGCAACAGGAAATTCTGGTGCAGACATTGAAATCAACATGTTATGCAAAACATTATTATAGCAATGCGCATCATGTACTAACACATCCGCTTCAGTAATTCCATTTTCGCCAATGGTAACAATCTCTAATTGTAGTCCATTTAAAATAATTCCTTTGTTTTTATCTTTTCCAAAAATCATTGGTTCACCATGAGCTAACCAAAGTTGCATATCTAATTTAACGTCTTTAGCAGTTACATTAGCAAACACTTTATCATTAAAAATAA
>CAJWVX010000092.1 GCA_913048175.1 uncultured Flavobacteriales bacterium
GCTAATCACAATAAGACTCGTAGAGATTCTTAGCCTAAATTTTGTCTATTAAGCCGAATATGTAAATAAAGATATACAGTATAATATTCTAAACCATTTTGACATAGCTACTCCAAGGCTGTTATTAGTTAACATATCGACTGAAATTATTATACAACAGACTCCAGATGAGAATATAAATAGTTTGTCTATTTTAATTAACTTCATAAGAATAATAAAATTATATATGATATAATAACAAGTCTTCTCATCCTAATACCCTCCTTGCATTTTTGGTCTTAACCCAGCATTTTCTGGGTTGTTAATTGCAACTTCAATTTTATCTAAAAAGGCTTGTTTGTCTCTACCTAAAACTCCTTTTAAAATTAAGTTGTTAGAGGCATGGTCGCTTCTAAATATAGTTTCTTTTAAATCTAATGTATTCATAAAATTTTGCATTTCTATAAATAATTCTTGATCAGTTAACTCAATAAAATTCCCTTTATAACGGTTCTGAAAATGCTCCATTCCTTTATGTGCGGTAAGCACTAAAGTAGAGGCATATTTTGGTTGTGTTTCGTTTAATACTTTTGCTGAATTAACAGCATGTTGTTTTGTTAATTCTTGTCCTCCAACCCCGTTAATAATCATAACAGAACTGTTCATTCCAGCTGCTTTAGATTTGTTTAAACCTTCAATAGTTGTCTGAAAAGTTTCTCCTTTCTCAATACATTCTAAAACTTGACTATCTCCAGATTCTATTCCTACATACAATAAAGTCAAACCAGCTTCATATAATTCTTTTAATTCAGCATCTGATTTTCTAGATAGATTACTTGGTGAAGCATAAGTAGAAATTCTATTAAGTTTTGGGAACGTATCTTTTAGTTTTGTTAAGATTCTTAATAACCGATCGGTAGATAAAACCAATGGATCTCCATCAGCTAAAAATATTCTTCTAATTTGAGTGTTATAAGGTAAAAAAGCATCAATATCCTTAAAAATATCATCCTCTTTTCTAGCCTTAAATTGTTTGGATGTATACATCTCGCAAAACGAACATTTGTTCCAACTGCAACCTAAAGTAATTTGTAATATTAAAGATCTACCCTCACTAGGTGGTCTAAATAAAGGTTCGTTGTATTGAATTGGAAAGTGACTCATTCTTAATAAAATAAGGTTTAAGGATTTATTATTCCTTTTTCTGATAGCATTATTGCAATGGCTTTTGTGCTGTTAAAATGAGAAAATATAATGATCATTATTACTGTAATTGGTACACTCAATAGCATTCCGGTAATTCCCCAAAGTGCACCCCAAAAGGATAGCGCAAAAATGGCAACAAATGAACTTATATTTAAGGAGTTTCCCATCAATTTTGGTTCTAACAAGTTTCCTACAATAACTTGAATTCCTCCTACAATACCTATAACTAAGATGCCGCTATTAAAATCTCCAAACTGCAATAAACAGAATATAGCAGGAAATAGTGTGCCAATTAAAGATCCAATTGTAGGGATGTAGTTGAGTAAGAAGATTAGAAATGCCCAAAAGAGTGGCGCATCTATTCCGATAAATAGCAATGCTATATAACTTGCTAAACCAGTTATAAAACTGACTAATGTTTTTAAACCAATATAACTGGTAATTGATTTTTCAATTTCAGTCATAACATTATCAAGTTCGTTAAACTGTTTCTTTTCATTGAAAACAGCTTTTAGTTTTGTGTGAAAATTAGACTCTTCAAGAAATATAAATAGGACATAAATTAAAATGATAAAAGCATTACTTAATAAATCAGAAAGTGATTGAAATATCTTTTGTAAAATGAGTCCAAAATCAAAATCACCTGCATGAGTTTTAAAATAATCAACTAAATTCATTTGAAAGACATCATTTAATTGGGCAATCATTATTTCAACGTTTTGCTCATAAATAGGGTAGGATTGAGCTAGTGAGTTAATATTAGCCATTAATAGCTTAGAAATAAAGGCGAAAATAGTAATCAATATAATTGAAGGAATTAAACTCTTTAACCAAGATGGAAAGTGCTTTCTGATAAACTTAAGTTTATCTAGACCTTGCCTTATTTTACGAATAATAAACCAAAGTAATAATGCAAAAATGAATGGTTGAAGCAAGCTTTGACCATAAATTAGAGTTATTATAATTGAAATGATTGTTATAAAAAAGTAAGCTGTATTTTTCATAGAATTTAAAAGTAATAAATATATCTATAATTGATATTTGTTTAGCTCAGCTATTACTTGATAATAATCACTCTCTAAATTGAGATAATTATCATAAGAATCATAATAATAGTTTATTTCCATAAAATAGTGGAGTGATGATATTTCTCCTAATTGTAGGGCTTTATTCAAAAGTTCATTATTATTTACAGTCGCCATTAACTTTTGATATGCTTCAATTGCTAAATTCAAATTAGTATACTTTTCATACAATTGTTGAATTTCGTTGTGGTGTTCATTTTGGTGTTCTTGAACTTGTAAATCGTTAAATCTTAAGTGAGCTTTTTGGTGTTTTACCTTGTTCTTGTTTTCCCATAAAGGAATTGTTATTCCTAAATGTATTCCTTTAATTATTTGTCCGGCAAACTCCTGAGAACGATAACCACCTTCAAATTTTGGGAAGGACATGACTTTAGTTAACTCTAATTTTTTCTGGTCAATTTCGTTTTGTTGATGTATCGATTTTAAATTAGGATCGTTTTCTTCAATTGCTTTTTCTAAAGTCTCATAATCTGGCAATGTTGCTGTAATAGGGTAGTTTGTTTCGGTAAAATTGATAGTTGTTCCACCATTTAATTCCTCTAATTTCTGGTTGTATTGGTTGATTTCACTTTGGTTTAAACGCAGCTCATTTTGTACATTCAATTGTTCAATTTTAGCTTTATTTAAATCTAATATATTAGCATCACCAGCATCCATTTTCTTTTGATAAGAATCAGATATACTTGATGCATTTTTAACTCGTTTGGTTAATTCTTCATGCTTTTTGTTAAGGTAAATTAGCTTTAAACAGAATTGTTTTGCTTTTAATAAAACGTCTTGTTTGTAAGCTGCTGCTTCAAAATCTGATTGTGCGATTTGGCGATTTGCTACTTGGGTTTTCTTGATATATGAAGTTGGAAAATCAAAAGCTTGAACAACATAGTAATCTATTTGATTTCCGCTATTTCCAGCCAAATATTCATATTCAAATTTTGGATTCTCAGGATTTATCCCTGTTTTATAAGATAGTTTTTTTGCTTCCCAATACTGTTGATTGGCAATAATAGATTTATTGTTTTTAGCAATATCAGAAAGAACGCTTTCTATCTTGTTCTGAGCATTTAAACTTGCTGTTGCAAGGAGTAAAAAGCAGGTGATGTATAATTTTTTTTTCATAATTCTTTATTTTATCGATTGTTTGGGTTCTCCCTTGAAGAAGGGAGTTATAGGGATTGATTTACTGTTTCAATCTCCCTAGCCCTCTTCTCCAAGAGGGAATTTATTTCGGTTAATATTTCTATTACTGTAATAATACACGATTGGTACTATAAATATGTTGAGTAGTGTAGAGCTTAATAATCCTCCTAAAATCACAATTGCCATTGGGCTTTGAATTTCATTTCCAGGTAAATCACCAGTTAGTGCCAATGGAATAAGTGCAAGAGCAGTTGTTAAGGCTGTCATTAAAATTGGATTTAAACGATCCAAAGAACCTTTAATAATTGTTTCATACAGTCCAACGCCTTCTTTTTGCAAGGCTTGGTAACGAGAAACTAAAAGAATACCATTTCTAGTGGCGATCCCAAAAAGGGTGATAAATCCAATAATTGCCGGTATACTAATTATCCCAGAAGTAAACCAAACACTTAATACTCCACCAATAAGAGCCAGTGGTAAGTTGAGTAAAATGATGCCAGCAATTTTCACATCTTTAAATTCTTGATATAGTAGTAAGAAAATGATTAATAAAGACATAATAGATGTCAGAAACAAAATTTTAGAAGCTTTCTCTTCACTTTCAAACTGACCTCCATATTGTATTCTATAGTTTTCTGGTAGCGTTATATTTTGATTGATATTGTATTTAATTTCATTCACAACACTTCTTAAATCACGCTCAGCAACATTTGCAGAAATCACAATTTTACGCTGAACATTTTCACGGTTGATAGTACTTGGACCACTTGTAGAAACAATGTCGGCTACATAATATAATGGTATTTTTCCTTTGTGTGAATCAATTAAAACATTTTTAATTGTTTCTATTTTACCTCTGTTTTCATCATCGAACCGTAACACCAAATCGAAATTCTTATCACTTTCAAAGATTTGAGAAACTGTTTCACCAGCAAAAGCTATATCAATAAATTCAGTAAATTCTCCAACTGTAATACCAAATTTAGCGAGCATATCTCGTTTTGCTTTAATTTGTAGTTGAGGTATTTCAACTTGTTGCTCAACATTTATATCTACTAAGCCTTCAATGTTTTGAATGTTGGTTTTTATTTGATTGGCTACAGAGAACATTTTATTTAAATCTGAACCAAATAACTTAATAGCAATATTGGCTCTTGTTCCAGATAGCATATGGTCAATTCTATGACTAATAGGTTGACCAATGGTAATGTTAGCAGAATAAACTAGACTTAACCGATATCTTACGTCAGCCATAAATTCTTCTCGGGTTCTATCAATTAGTTCAAAAGGAGCTTCAATTTCAGAAGAATTTACACCTTGTGCGTGTTCATCTAATTCTGCTCTACCGGTCTTTCTTGCGGTAATAGAAATTTCAGGAATGGCTAACAATATTTTCTCTATACTATTACCAATTTTTGAGGATTCCTCTAACGATATTCCAGGAACACTCACTGCAGATATGGTTAAACTTCCTTCATTAAACTCTGGTAAAAAGCTTCTACCTAATCCAAATAAAAGAAACCCAACAACAATTAATAATATTAATGATAAGCTCAGCATTACTTTTTTGATTTTCATCACTTTAGACAATGCAGTTTTGTAATGTTTACTTAAGAAATTTTCTAACCAACTTCCGTTTGCTTGCTTTAGTAATTTACTGTCGTTAGCAAGCATATAACTACATAATACTGGAGTTAATGTTACTGCAACAATAAGTGATGCAAATAGCGAAACGATAAACGAAATACCTAAAGGACGTAACATTCTACCTTCTAATCCGCTTAAGAAAAACAATGGGATAAACGCTACAATAATAATAAGAGTAGCATTAAAAATAGAAGAACGAATTTCTTTAGATGCATTATAAACTACAGTAATTGTACTCTTTTTTTGCTCAGTACTTTTTAGTGCATTTTCTTTTAATCGTTTAAATACATTTTCTACATCAATCACAGCATCATCAACTAAAGATCCAATAGCAATTGCCATACCTCCTAAAGACATAGTATTAATAGTTAACCCTAAGTATTTAAGCGTAATAATAGAGGCAATTAATGATAGTGGAATTGCAATCAGAGAGATAATTGTAGTTCTAAAATTCATTAAGAATAGGAACATGATAATTACTACAAATATGGATCCTTCGATTAAGGCTTTCTGAATGTTACTTACAGAGGCTGTTATAAAATCAGCTTGACGGAAAATTGTTGTATTTATCTTTATATCAGCAGGAAGTGTTTTTGATAATTCGGCTAAGGATTCATCAATCTTTTTTGTCAACTCAATAGTATTTGTTCCTGGTTGTTTAGCAATGGTTAGTAAAACAGCAGGCTTAGCATTTAGAGAAGCATCTCCAATTTTAGGAATAGAACCTCCAATTTTAACTTCGGCAACATCACTTATTTTAATAGGAATATCATCAATCACCTTAACTAATGTGTTTCCTATTTCTGAAATATCATTTGTTCTTCCAATACCTCTAATAATGTACTCGCTTCCGTATTCGTTAATAAATCCACCAGAAGCATTTAAATTACTCTCTTTACTTCCTTTTAATAATTCATTAAGAGTAATATTATAGTGTTTCATTTTTTGAGGCGAAGCTAATATTTGATATTGCTTGTATTCGCCTCCCATTACAGCAACCTGAGAAACGCCACCAGTAGCTAATAAGCTTGGCCTAATATTCCAGTCAGCGATAGTTCTTAAATCCATTGCTGAAGTGCTATCGGAAGTAAGTCCAACAAACATTACTTCACCCATAATAGATGATTGTGGTGCCATAGTAGGGTTGCCAACTCCTGTAGGAAATCTTTCTTGAATGGGCAGTAGTTTTTCACTAACAATTTGTCGGGCTTTGTAAATATCGGTTCCCCATTCAAATTCTACCCATACTATTGAGATACCTGCTGCGGAAGAAGAGCGAACTCTTCTAACATTGGTTGCCCCATTTACTGCTGTTTCAATTTGAAACGTAACCATCCGTTCTACTTCTTCTGGCGCCATTCCGTGTGCTTCAGTTAATACTACAACAGTAGGAGCGGTGAGGTCTGGAAATACATCCACTTCCATTTTTGAAGTAGTATAAATACCAGCTAAAAGAAGCAGTATTGAAGCCGCGATAATCATTAAGCGATTTGCCAATGCGTATTCTATAATCTTATTAAGCATATAAGAAATTTTAAATGTTGAGTGTTAAATGTTGAATTAAATAGTTTGAGAAGTCTTAACAATTGCTGTAAGAATATTAATAATCTGCTCTACCTCGTTTAGCTGATTCTTTACATCAATATTTACTAAATCGCTTTTCTCGATTAACCTTAACCAGTACCTTGTTTCTCTTGCTTCTTTTGATGAAATAGACATTTTAGCGGTAAAATCTCTTTTAGAAATTGCAGCAGTTGCTTCTTCTATATTTGCTCCTATGCTTGTTCCACTTCGTAATATTTGCTTAGAAAGAATATATTCATTCATAGCTACCATTTCTTTATATAAGTTGATAATGCTTAAAGCGAAATCAAAAGATTTATCGAGTATTATATTTTCTTTTTTCATAATTTTTTAATTGAAAATTTAGAATTCACAATTCAAGATTTCTTAGTGCTCGTGCCCATGTGCTGGCATTTTTCCAGACATTGTTGCTAATTTTATTTGGTAAGCACCTTTGCTTACTACTCTTTCGTTCTCTTTTATTCCTGAGATAACCTGAATATCAATTCCATCATTAATACCTAGTTCCAATTCTCTTTTTTCAAATCCCTCACCAGAAGTTTGTATAAAAGCATAATAATGACCTTGCTCTTCTAATAAAGCAGAATAGGGGATGGTTAAAACATTTTTCATCTCATTTGTCTTCAAAAATATTTCAATGTAAGACCCCGGAATAATGTCTCCTTTGTTGTCAATTTCAAAGTTTACAGGAATATAAAAAGCATGTTCATCAGTACTTTTCCCGTAAGAGATAAACTGACCGTTTAAACTGTCTGTATTATATACCTTATTGTCATATGCGGTAATGAAATTAGCAGAAGCTATACTCCCCAGCTTAGTATAATGCTTTTGTGGTACTTCAGCTTTTAACATTAAACGTTGATTTTGTGAAACACTTGCAATGGCTTGTCCAATTTGAACATATTGCCCTTCATTGACTAGCAGGTTTTTAATATATCCTTTTATTGGAGAGGTAATGTTCTTTCCATTACCTGAATAGTTTTTAGCAATAGTGTTAAAGTGTGTTTGCGTATTTTTAAATTTCAATTCAATATCTTGAAACTCTTTTTGAGAGATAACTTTTTCTATAATTAATTTTTGAGCTCTTTCATAATCAGTTTTATTTTTTTCAAACTTTGCTTTAGCGGTTGAAAAATTATGATCAATATTATTTTCAGTTAGGCCACCACCTGAAATTGAGAATAGAGTTTCCCCAGAATTAACTTCAGAACCAATTTGTTTTTTACTATTTCCAAAAGAAATAATACCGTTACTGTTTGCTGTTATTATTACTTCATCTCCTTGTGCAGGTAATATATGGCCTGTTGTTTTAATGATTTCAGCAAAAGGTCTTTTTATCACTTTAGTGTTAGCAAAAGTTACTTTCCAAGCTTGTTCTTTTAAATAACTGATTTCTGGATCTGGCACTATTTTCTTATTGGCTAAAGCAGATTTTTTATCCTTAAAAACCATTACATTTTTAATTGTAATAGTATCTGTAAATGATTGTGTTTTGATATTAAATACGAGGTTATACTTCCCTGTATTAATTGGCTTCAACTTTAATTTAAAGATGCCTAAAGAAGCCGGACTTTTAGATTTATAAGAAGGTTGGTCTTTTACACCAACTAATTTAATAGAAACTGAACCTTCCTCAATCGCTTTAAAATTATTATCTAAATGAGTAAAATGAGCTGTAAATTTAGTGGTTTTGCCAATAATTAAAGAGTTGAACTCTACGAATAATTCTAATTTATCAGAATAAATGGTGTAGCTCTCTGGTTTAATATGAACGTGTTTTTTGTGAGTATCGCTTTTTGATGAATCAGTATCGGTACAACTAACTATAAAAGTGATGGCAAAAGCCAATAAAATATATGATTTACGCATTGTAAATGTGTTAAATGAAATTTTTAATTGTAAATTTTGAGTTGTGGATGTCAAACTTAAAATGATTGAATCATTCTAAAAAAAAGGAATGTTATAAAATCAGAGTTTACCCTCTAATATTTAAAATTCAACATTTGTAATTTAACATTTCGGGGATGGAGGTCCTCTAAGAGGAGAACCTTCTATCTTATGAGAATGATAGAAGAGATTTGAATTAAAATCTAAATTAGAGATTAATTCAGGTTGTTTAATATTAATTGTTGATGCTAAAAGTGTTGCGGCTAATTTTAATTGATTTGATTTTTTAGATAATGAATTGTTGCTTTTAGCAGGAATATAGTAGTGATTATCACATTCATCTTCGTGATGATTCGCATCGTGTAAAAAGCAAAGGATTAAATCATAAAAGCCTTCATCAAAATGGTCTCCATGCGAAATATCATCGTTGTGTGATTTTTCTTCACTTGCATGATGATGATGTTTATGCTCCTCATTTTCATGAGAGTGCTCGTGAACTTCAGTTCCAATATCGTGATTATGAGGAATGAAATTATGCGCAAATCCTAAAGAGTAGGTGAGCAGTAAAATGATTGATATGATGATATTTTTTTTAATCACAGGGTCAAATATACTGAATTTCAAAAAAATGGGAACTATCTGCTATCAAAGAGCTTCTTAAATATTGTTAATCAAAATATTAGTTACTCTAATATGACTTTAGTCTGGAGCTTTAATTCTTTATTATTAAGGATATAAAGACCTTTTGGAAGTGAAGAAAGATCTATAGATGATTTATTACGTTTAATAATATCAGCTTGAACAACTTGTCCTTTGAAATCAATAACTTCAATTAAGATAGGATAAGTAATGTTTTGATTGAACTCTAAATTTATAATTCCGTTTGTAGGATTTGGATAAACTGTAGCAAAGTTATTTTGTGTTTCTTCTGATATACCTGTACACGTGTTTACATTAATATTTGCGCAAAAAGTATCAGAAAGTGCACAAACATTATCGATGAAAACGCAATAAATTTTTGTACTATCAGGGCTATCACTGTAAGTGTCAGCTACTCCTAAAGGGATATATGATACTGGAGATGTTGCTGAATCAACTTCCATCCAATTAAAGTAGTAAGGGTTATTAGGATTACCACCAGAAATAGACATTGGGGTTAATACTCCAGTATCACCTATACATATGTTTATACTTGAAATAGAGAACGATGGTTCCGGTCTTACTGATACAACATGTGAAGCCATAGCAGATGTACATCCATTATAATCTGTCACCACTAAGTTATAAGTGCCATCAGTAGTTAAAGTATCTAGGATTGGACCTTGTCCAAAGTAGTTAATATCTCCTGTCCAAGCAAAGTCATTATAAGGTAAAGTTCCACCATTGGCATTTGCAAAAAGTTGAATCTCCTCACCGTAACAAACAATGTTTGGGGCATTAATGTTGGCAGATAAAGGTGCAGGTTGGGTAAGTTGAATATTTCCAGCAGAAGTAGTACATCCATTATTGTCAGTAACAATTACTGAATATAAAGGTAGTGAAGCTGCTAAGTTTACTGCAGTTGGACCAAACTGACCCATAGGGTCATCCCATGAATAAGATAGAGAAGTACTCCCAGAGGCATAAACTGTTGCTGTACCATCAGAAAATCCAAAACAACTTATATTGGTGGTTACAATAGAATCAATTACAGGAATAGGTAAATCCATAACAAAAACAGTTACTGAGTCAAGACAACCATTATTATCAGTAACTGTTACAGAGTAATTGGCTGCTGATAAGTTGATAATAGAAGAAGTTGTTGTAAGGTGTAAATCATTCCATAGATAAGAATATGTTCCTGCTCCTGTACCTCCAGAAACTATAGCAGTTGCACTACCATTACTATTTCCACAGGTTGAAGGTATGTTATTGGCAAAAACTATTAATGATGGATTTTCTGTTATACTGATATTAGTACTGGCAGAACTTAGTGCAGCATCTGAAACAGAAACAGTAATAGTTACCCCACTTATAGATCCACACAACCCTACAAAAATGTTATTAGATTGAGGAGTACCTCCAATGTCAAACATCTCTGTTCCTGTTCCGCCAGAAGTAAAAACAGTAAGTGATCCATCACAACCTCCGGCACATTGAACATTGGATACTACAACTGAATCAATTTGAATTTGAGAAAATGAAAAAACTGAAATGAACAAAGTTGTTAATAGGAGAACCAGTTTTTTCATTGTATAAATTTAACGATAAAAGTTATGTCTGAATATTTTCAAGAAATCTTCAGGAACTTTAGTTTCAAATTCCATTGGTTTGTTAGTGGCAGGATGAATAAAACTAATTTTTCTTAAATGAATAGCAGCTCTATTAATCGGGTTTTCTGTTGATTCGTATTTCTTATCTCCTAATATAGGATGTCCAATACTTTTTAAATGGACTCTTAATTGGTTTTTTCTTTCCGTTTCTTGAGTCGCTTCTAAAAGTGTATAAAACTCATTCTTCTTAATTACGTTATAATTAGTAAGAGCTAATTTCCCTAACTTAGGGTTGTTCCCTGAATATACAATTAAAGCTTTACTTTCATTCAAGTAAGATTTAATTGTTTTAGTATCTTCTTCAATAGTTCCTTGAGTAACCGCTAAATATAAATTTTTAGAAAAAGTATCTGCCCAACTACCTTTTAAATCAACTTGTGCTTGTTTGTTCTTTGCAAAAACCATTAATCCAGAAGCTTCTCTATCTAACCTGTGGATAACAAAAAGTCTTGCAACAGGATTTAATATTTGAATGTGACTTGTTACAATTCTATAGGCAGTTTGCTTTTTTTCTTTTTCAGAACCTACAGAAAGTAAACCACTTTTTTTATCGATAACGATGACATCATCATCTTCAAAAATAACTTTAACTCCTTCATATTTCTCTTTTATAAAAGCACCATCCCAATTTACGGTTACTTCATCACCTGTTTTTAAAGGGTGGTTGTGTTTGGTAATAATCTCTTTACCTACCTTAAACTGCTTATGAGTTAACATAGATTTCATCTTATTACGCGTTTTCTCTGGTATAGTAGCTAATAAAAATAGAAGTAACTCAGTATCCTCGGTAACTTTAAAAGTACTTTGTCTGTTTTTCTTGAATTTTCTTTTGGGATTGAATTTCTTAGACATGGTGTTCAATAATTAAGGTGCGAAATTAGTCAATTTGAGGCTAATAGATTTCGTGAATTATGGAAAGAATATATCTTCTATGCTAAGTTCGAAAACTTTTGAAATATCAAAAGCAAAATGCTATTCAGTCTAACGATAAACTTACAAGTTTTTTTCAGGTTTAGACCCTGATAAATTTCATTTTTTTGGAGAGGGTTAAGTCTATTTCTAAAAAAAATAACAAATGAATTTATAAGTCATTAGAGGAGCTAAAGAGCACGGTAATAAATCTCCCATTCACATAGTTAGTGCATTGGAAAATAGTAATTATTTAGTTTTAAGTCATTTGAAAGTAGGATAGAAATCTAATCAAAAGATAATTTAATCCTTTGTGTAATTATTTCGAAATATTTCTACGGTAATCTAAGTGCGAATATATTTCTATTTCCTGTTGTAATTGTTCCTAATGTAACATCAGAAATAATACTAATAACTCCACCTGCACTTGTTGTTAAACTTTTACGTGGAAAAGATACACTTGATCCGGTGGCATTTATTCTTGTTGATTCAATTGGAGTTCCATCTACTGCCATCACAAATGAACCTACAAAACCTAAAGCTGCTGTACCGAAATAAGTATTTCCATTTAATCCTTCCCATCCTGTATTTCCTGCTAGTGTTCCTGTTCCAACATCTCCTGTGAAATTCTGTGCTGTTGCTGCAGTTGCTGTTACTGCTCCCAAATTTGAAAATACTATAAATTGATTTAATACACCCATTGTTAATGATGTTGTACCAGTTGGTAGAGTGAAATTTGCAACTGTTGTTAGTACTATGGTACCTGCTAATGCTAATAATCTACCGTTAATAACTGCTCCTGCTGCTGCTGCAGCTGTTGTTCCAGATAGATACGTTCCAGCTACATTTGCTGCGCCAGTTAGCACAACAGTAGTGCCTGCTACCCAAAAGATATTACAAGCTTGTGCACCACCGCTTAAGGTGTAGGTAGCTGATGCTGCGGCTGTAATTGTTGTAGTTGCTCTTATTACAAATATTGCATTTGGATTTCCGCCAGCGTCATAATTCATATTTCCAGTTAATGATGCTGCACCTACCACATCAATAACTCCTGGGTTAATTGTTTCATTTAGAAATGCTATAGCGTGAGTTGATGTTTGAGCAAGTCCTGCAATCTCTGCTCTTAATGCTATATTATCTGCGATTGCTGTTGGAACTATTGTGGCTCCAGTGGTAGTGTAATCAAGTACTGCTTCAGTTCTGTAAATTCCTGCATCAGCTGTTATTACAACCATACCATTTATATTTGAAACACCTGGTGGTTGAGCTATGTTTGTAGTGGCATCAACTTCGAAATGGGTTACTGTTGGTCCTATTGCACCAATTAGAGTTTCCCAAATAGCTCCATCCCAATAATAATAGCCTGGCACAACATCTGATATAGTAGCAACATTGTATACTAAGAGTGAATTTACATTGCCATTAGTTATTGTTGTAGCATCTGTAGTACTAGTTAATTGCACTCTAGGTATTAATAAACCTTTGTCGGTGCCATCAATATCCAGCGAAGCTGAAGTATTTGGTATTGCAGCTGTGCCGTTAATGCTTATGTTTTGGGCACTTGAGTTGAAAGTTGAAAGTGAAACGTAAAAAATGAGTAGTAATACTCTTGGTTTGAGGTCAAGTCTTGCTGCCTTCAGACTTCCGATTGTTGTGCTTTTTTTCATAGTTATTATTTTCAACCGGTTATTCCTTATCTTTTATTTTAAATAAGATGTTAAATATAAGGTTTTATTAAAAAATGTAGTTGGATTCTGAGTAAAAATATCAGGATCTGAATTATGCTATTTTATATCTTATTTTTTCGCTGTATTACTCTTTATCGTACATATGAAAATCTAGAAGAACGAAAATATTTAAACAACTTTTATACGAATCAAAAAAACATAAATAAATATTTAATCGGAAAGAATTATTCTAGGTTCTTCCATAGTTCTGGAGGAAAGTTTGAAAACTTTAGGGTTTCAATGGGATAAGTAAAGTCGTATTTTTGTTCTATAAAAATATAGCTTAAAAGTCACATGTTTTGATATCCCGATTGCTCTGCCTCGGGGAGATTCATTTTACAAGGAAATAACAGCTGAATTCAAGAAAATATTAAGGATTATATAGGTGTAAAAATCATAATGAAAATTGATAGCAGTCGGTATTTCAAATCAACTAAAAAAGAAGAAAGTTTAACAAGAATTTATATCTCTATCCTAGATGTTTTAGTTGAAAAATTTTAAGAATATATTCGCTCACGCTCTGGATTTGAGAACAAACTCTATTGGTGCTTAGGTGTTTCTTTTCGAGAAAATGATAGTAGAAAAAGAGCTGAGGATAGTGCGCAATTTTTTTTTAATCAATAATGTTGCATTTACAATACTGAAAAAAGACACTTTTAAAGTTTCTTTTAGAACAAAGAGATTAGAGGTAGGTTCAGGGCAAACTCATACTTTTTTCTTAAACAATAAAATGGGGTAAAAAAGTAAAAAGCTGTCAGTTCGAGTGTTTTGAGGAACGAAAAATGTATCGAGA
>CAJWVX010000093.1 GCA_913048175.1 uncultured Flavobacteriales bacterium
TTTGTCCACTTGAAAATATTCAATCAAAAACAGCCTAAATTTTGTCTATTAAGCCACATATTCTATAAGCCTTTTCATTACAAAATTCAAAGGAAAAAATCGATTTGAAATAATTTTAGATTTTTATTATGTATTCACTTGAATTTTTGGGGTAGTTGCTATTGGAGTAATTGGTTATTTCTTTTTTGTTAAAGATGCATTTACTCTTTCCATTGCACTATTAGAATCACTCACCTATTTTACCTTTATTTTAATTTCAACATTTGGGTTCATCAGACTTAGAAGCCCTAAAAGAAACCTAAAATGAGACTTCCTTTCCTCAACAAACTAAAAACCATTCTGATAATACATCTTTTACATATTAAGAATAAGGATTATTCTTCTGAAAAATATAGGGGAATAAGCCATAAATTTAATTTCTATTAAAAGATTCATAGCAGATCAGAAATACGATACAAATAGCTATCCGAATTTTATTTTTGATTATTTCATATTCCTATAAGTCAATTTTAGCGCAAAAAAAGAAATTTAATTTTAGTATAATTAAGCCTTTATTTAAATTCTTAATCCTAAGACACAAACATCATCTATCTGGTATAAATCTCCTTTCCAATTGTTAAAAGTTTCTGATAACACCTCTTTTTGATCTTCCATTTTTTGAGCGCTTATTTCAGTTAAAAGTTTTCGGAATGGAGAGTAATAAAACTTCTTGATCTTTTCCCCTCCTTTTTGATCTGGAAAACCATCTGTAAAAAGGTAGATACAATCGTTTATTTGCAAGTCAATCTCGTGCAAAGTATAAGACTTATCTTGTGTATGTTCTAAATTTCCTAAATGTAATTTGTCTCCTTTAAACTCTGTCAGCTCATTATTTCTAACAATATACATTGGATTATAGGCTCCTGAAGCATATAACTTCATCTTTGTTAAATCGACACAACAAACAAATAAATCCATACCATCTTTTACTTTAGAATCTTCATTTACACTAAGCTTTTTATGCAGTTCGATATTTAATTGATTTAATATTTTTTCTGGTGATTTTATACCTAATTGTATCACACACTTATCTAATAAACTATTCCCTATCATACTCATAAATGCACCCGGAACACCATGTCCTGTACAATCTACAACAGCTATAAAAATTAAATCCCCCACCTTTTGTTGCCAGTAAAAATCGCCACTAACAATATCTTTAGGTTTAAAAAACACAAAAGCATCACTAAAACTAGACTTTATCAGCTCTTCTGTTGGCATAACAGCTTTTTGAATTTTCTTCGCATAATTAATACTATCCAATATCTGATCATTCTTTTTTATTAGGGTTTCTCGTTGATCATCTACTAAACGTTTTTGTGCTCGAATTAAATTATTCTGACGTTTAGTTAATAGGAGTTTCTTATAAATAAAAATTGCAAACACAGTTAACAAAAGAAGGCCAATTCCTGATGCAATAATTAAAATGTTTTTTTTATCTTCTTGGCTGCTTCGAACTTCCTCTTTCTGTTTTAACAGCTTAATTTCATTTTCTTTTTTAGTGTTCTCATACTTAGCTTCAAAAGTAGTAAGCTGTTCTTTTGCTTTAGAGATATTTAAGCTATCAGACAAATTAATATATTCATTAAAAAGTTTACTTGATTTCTCATAAAAACCTTCTTTATCAAGAAAAATTGCAGAGGATTTTGCAATCTCTAAATACCTTGATATTTTCCCATGATTGTATAACATCTCTCTAGCTTTTTCATTAATTACTATTGCTTTTTTAATTTGATTTTGAGCTTCCAAAATATCAGATAAAGCCAATAAGCCATTCGCATAACCAGAAGTATCCTCAATAAGCAAACTAAGAGCTATCGCTTTATCAGTATATTTTTGCGCATCCCTATAGCTCTGTTCTCTAACCAAAATAGATGATAAAGCTGTAGCACAATTAATGAGAGCAACAGTATCTTGGTTTAATTCAGAGATTTCTGCTGCTTTCTTAAAGAAAGGAATAGATCGTTTAACACTATCTTGATTTAAATATTCTGCTCCAAGATTAAAGTAATGGCTATATTGAATTTCTAGAGAATCGTTTGTGAGTAATAATGTGGTTATTGCTTCTCTGTATAAAGATTTAGCTTTTTCAGATTGTCCTAAATCAGAAAAAACTACCGCGAGCTTACTAATAATATCAGGTTTCCTATCTGAAATTTCAGGAAAAGAATCACACAAATCAATAGCATAAGCATAATATTCTATTGCTAAATTACTATTAGCAGAGACATAATTTAATGTACCTAAAGCAGCATTAACCGACAGATTATTACTTGGTATAGATTTAATAAAATTTCTGTCTTTTATCTTAGTTAATAAGTATGTAATCTCATCATACCTTCCCTTTCCGAAAAGAGAAATCACATTATCCGTATATAAATAATCGAATTTAAGAGAGTCTGTTTTTTTACTTAAACCAACATTAAGTATAGAATCAATATAATTATTTTGTGCGTTAACTTTAACAACTGAAAAAGTTAATATAACTAAAAAAAATATTTTTTTATACATCCGCTAAAAATACTGAAAATATTAAATAATCAGATAGTTGGTTGCTTTAGCAATTTTAAGTCTTATAGTTTATTGACTTAGAAGAAAAGTGTAAGAAATAAAAAAATGTCATGAACATCTCATTTTTCGTTATTATTATACCGCAAGAAATTAATTGCTAAAGAGATTTCGAAACATTTAAAACCAATTAAAAAATAGTTAGTTCTGACTATTTGTATAGCAGAATACATAATTTATCTACCTTTGTATAATTAAAAAATAAAGCCTTAAACGTTTGAAAAAAAGAAGCTCAATTCTAATTATTATTGCCCTTGTAATCTTCACAGGACTTGCTGGTATTTCGGCTTCTTTATTAGAGTTTGATTATGATTTTGAAAACTTCTTTCCTCAAAATGATCCTGATTTAGATTACTTTTTAGAGTATAGAGAAACCTTCGAAAATGACAATGATTACGTTTTAATTTCTGTTGGAGATAAAAAGGGAATATTCAATACAACTTTTTTAGATAAAGCTAATCGATTTGCTAAAGAATTAGCTACTCTTAGCCATGCAAAAGAAGTTGTATCCCCAACTAATATCAAGACACCAATTATCAGTTCTTTTGGTGCGATTGAAGTTCCTTTACTTCATATTAACGATTCGATAAAACTAAAAACAGATTCACTCAGAATACTAAAATCAAAAGAATATTTAAATACTCTTTTCTCATCTGATTTAACTTCAATTTGTATCGTAGTTAATCACACCCAAATTATCACAAAAAAAGCATCTGATGAACTATTAACTGATATTGAAAATCTCATTACAAAGTATAAGTTTAAAAAGCTTCATTATGCAGGGAAAATTAGAGGCCAAAAAACCTATTTAACCAAAATGAAATTTGAGTTAATGTTGTTTTTGTCTATTTCGGTAATACTAATTATTCTATTCCTTTTTATAAGTTTTAGATCTGCTTACGGTGTAATAGTTCCTTTAATAACTGTATTTATATCCATTATTGGCGTGTTAGGAATAATGCAAGTTTTTGGTAAATCTTTAGATGTAATGTCAACACTTTTACCCACCATTTTATTTGTGGTAGGCATGTCTGATGCTATTCATATTTTAAACAGATATATTGAAGAGTTACGATCTGGAAAAGAAAAAATGAAGGCAATAAAAACCACCTTTAAGGAAGTTGGTTTAGCTACCTTATTCACTTCAATAACAACTGCTGTTGGCTTTATAACACTAGTTAGTGTTCCAATTAAACCGATGCAAGATTTTGGAATATACTCAGCAATTGGAGTCCTTTTAGCATTTGTTATTGCAATTACTTTTTTACCAGCTACCCTTTCATTACTAAAGAAACCAACTATTATTACCAAACAAACCAAGCAACTATTTTGGAATAAAGTATTATCCAAAAGCTTTATTTATGTGATTAGAAATCAAGTCAAAATTATAATAGGCTATCTTATTGTAATGATTATTTCAGTTATAGGAATATTCCAATTACAAGTAGATTACAAGTTATTAGAGGATCTCTCAGAAGATAACCCACTTCAACAAGATTTTAGATTTTTCGAAAATAGTTACTCTGGTATTCGCCCGTTTGAAATGGCCATATCCACAAAGGATTCTTCTTCTATTTTCACTTTTGAAGTAATGCAACAAATGGATAAAGTTGAAAAATACCTTTATAAAAACTACGAAGCTGGATTTATTTTATCTCCAGTAAGTATTATAAAATCTTTAAATAAAGCAACACATGGAGGGAGTTCAAGTTTTTTTAAAATTCCTTCTAGCAAACAAAAACATCAGAAGCTTATAAACAAACTTAAACGATTTAATATTGAAAGTAAAATTAGTAACTTGGTTAACAAAGATAAATCTATAGCACGATTTACAGGTAAGATGGATGATGTGGGAAGTAAATCCGTTAAAGAGAAAAACATTCAATTTGAGCAATTCTTTCAATCAGAAATAGATACTAATCTTATAGAATATAAATTAACTGGTACAGCTTTGTTGGTAGACAAAAACAATGAGTTCTTAGCTACAAACATGATCATTGGCCTAGCTATTGCTTTTATTTTAATTGCAGTACTAATTGGTGTAATATTTAAGTCAATCAAAATGGCCTTACTCTCTATTATTCCCAATGTAGTGCCATTAGCTTTTATTGGGGGATTAATGGGATTTGTAGGGACCAACATTAATATGAGTACATCTATAATTTTTACTATTGCATTTGGAATAGCTGTAGATGATACAATTCATTTTTTAAGTAAATATAAAATAGAAAGTAGTAAAGGAAAATCTTTAATATATAGCTTAAAAAGAACCTATCTGTCTACAGGAAAAGCTATTGTAATTACTACACTAATATTATGTGGAGGTTTTATATCTTTAATCTTTTCAGATTTTAAGAGTACCTTTTTAATTGGAACCTATGTTGGATTAATACTATTTGCAGCAGTAATTACCGATTTACTTTTACTACCTGTATTACTTCTTAATTTGAAAAAAAAGAAATAGATTAAAATTCCTTTTCACTTTGAACTTCACCATTAGCATATTTTACAGCCTTTGTTTGTTCTCCGTTTTCATCAAACTGCTTCCAAGTTCCTAAACGGACATAATCAAACATTGATTTATCATATTGCATCTGACCAACTTCTTTAACCTTGGTATTTTTATGGTAATAAGTTTGAGTGTAAAGCATTTTCTTTTTATTCTCTAATACTAAGCTATTTTCTACACTCCCATTTTCATGAAAGTTTCCTTTTTCTATATAGTAACTAATACTCTTATCATAAACTTCAATATATTCTAATGTGCCATTAGGATAAAAATCTTCCCACTTTTGTGCTTCTCCATCAATATAAAACACCTTAGTTTTTTGTGTGCCATTTTCATAAAAAATATCCATTTTACCTTTTTTTAGATCAACCATTCTAAAGTTACGTTCAACTTCTCCATTTGGGAAATAGTTCTTGTAAATTTTAAGTTGGCCATCCACATAAAAACCTTTATGTAATAACTCTCCTGTCTTATAAAAATCTTGAATAAATCCATTCGCAGCATAACCATTTTTATTACGAACAGTATCCCCACCTAAAAGAATATTTAGTTTTTCATACATTATAATACCATACTTCTTATCTATAATATTTTCAGGTACGTAAGTGTCATTATATAAATTTTTATTTGTTAAATCGTTCTGAGCAACACTCGTAAATACAATAAAAAAACAAGCAATCTGTAATAACGTTTTTTTCATATTATTCTTCAATTTTATCTAGTTTTGATTCTGATTTTGTCAGTTTAGCAATTTTAATATTTAAAAACCCAAAAGCTAACGTCATTAATGGACTAATTAAATTAAAAAAACAATACATAAAATATTCTCCAGTAGCAATTCCAAGTACACCTGAATGATAAGCCCCACAAGTATTCCAAGGAATAAGAGCAGATGTTACTGTACCTGAATCTTCTAAGGTTCTACTTAATACTTTTGGATGTAATCCTCTTTCTTTATAAACCTCTGCAAACATTCTACCTGGCACTACAATTGCCAAATATTGATCAGATGCTGTTATATTAAAAGTAATACAAGAAACTGTTGTTGTTGCTATTAATGACCCTGTTGTTTGAGCCAACCCAATTATTGACTGTGTAATTCTTTTAAGCATACCAGCATTCTCCATAATACCACCAAAAATCATTGCACATATAATTAACCAAATAGTGTTCAACATTCCGCTCATTCCGCTAGAAGAAAGTAGCTCATTAACAATTTCATCGTCCGTGATAATTGCAATATCCGTTGACATTGCATCAATAACTGATTTGTACGAAGCTTTCATAAAATTGGTTTCTCCAGATAATTCAACTAATAAATCTGGTTGAAAAATGACTGCAAAAACACCACCTAATAAGCTACCAATAAATAAAGCTGGAATAGCTGGCACCTTTTTAACAATTAAACCTATTACAGCTACTGGCACCAAAAACAAAAAAGGGTTAATGTTGAATTTTGACTCAATAGCAGTTTGTAATGCATCTATTTGACCAACCTCTCCATTCGTATCATAAAAGAAACCTATAACTAAAAAAATTATAAGGGTAATAACTATAGATGGTATTGTAGTTAAAGCCATATATTTAATGTGCGTAATTAAATCTGTTCCTGCCATCGCTGGTGCAAGGTTTGTGGTATCAGACAAAGGAGACATTTTATCACCAAAGTAGGCTCCAGATATTATTGCTCCTGCTATTATTCCCTTTTCAAAACCAAGTACATCTCCTATTCCAACCAATGCAATACCAACTGTTGCAACTGTAGTCCAAGAACTCCCCGTAGCTATAGAAACAATGGCACAAATTAAACAAGAAGCAAATAAGAAAATGGTAGGGTTAAGAATTTCTAATCCGTAATATATCATTGCAGGAACTACTCCACTTAACATCCAAGTTCCTGCTAAAGCTCCAATTAACAATAAAATAATTAATGCTGGTAAAGCTGCTGTAATACTAGAGGTTATTCCTCTAAGTGTTTCTTTCCAAGAATATCCATTTTTAGTTGCAATTATAGCTGCTACAGCTCCAGCGAACAATAAGGCCAATTGATTTGAACCACCTAAAGCGTCATCTCCATAAACGAACAAAACATTAACTATTAAAAGTCCAACTAGTACTATTATTGGTAAGAATGATTGAATTAAAGATGGTTTTTTTATGGCACTCATTTTCTTATTTTTAATGGTTAACAAGTATAATCATTTTGATAGTATTTGTCTCAAATTGTTGAAAAAATAACATAACTTATTAAGTAGTGATTATCAATAAAATTATTTTAATTTTTCAGCGACTCATATCCCAACAATTTTAGCTGCCTTTAGTCGTTCTTAAAATCTAAATTAGATCCCATGATAAAAATTAGATTGATACTTACATTTTATAAATCGTTTTTCTTTGCTAGTAGTATTATTACTATTTCTTGTTGGCACCTTAACCATTTTTTAGGGAGTAGTTCTAATAGTATATTATTATGTTTTAAAGTGATAACGCTAGGATTACTTTCTGTGTATATCATCAATCGAAAATTAAAAGAGTTTTATTACTATAAAAACTTAGGCCTCTCTAAAAACAGTTTATTCAGTTGTACTTTAGGATTCGATTTTCTAATCTTTTTAACCTTAATTATTTTTAACAGTTCTTTAAGATGAAGAATACACTAGAAATTGACGGAGTAATTCTTGAATTTAAAAATCAAAAAATATTACAAGATGTATATCTTGAATGTAAAACTGGTAAAATTGCTGGTTTATTAGGTAGTAATGGAACTGGAAAAACCTGTCTTATGAATATAATTTATGGCAATATAAAACTGGTAAATAGCTCTGTTCGCATAAATGGCAAAACATTTTTAAAATCTTATCGAGATCCAGAAACGATTAAATATTTACCTCAATTCAGTTTTATTCCTAATAACTTAAAAGTGAATAGAATTTTTGAAGACTTTCAATTAGACTTTCAATTAGACTTTTTAGATTTTGTTAATCTTTTTCCAGATTTAGAAAAACAGTATAACTCTAGATTTTCTAATCTTTCTGGAGGAGAGATTAGAATTATAGAAATTTATTGCATTCTTGCTTCTAAAACTAAATTCTGTATGTTAGATGAACCTTTTTCTCAAGTTTTGCCATTGCATGTAGAATCCATAAAACAACTTATTATTAGAAAAAAACAGAATAAAGGGATATTATTATCAGACCATATGTATCAACACATTATTAATATTTGTGATGATGTATATATTATAAAAGATAGAAAAGTTCATTTAACTAAAGACACTTCAGACATAGTGAAATTTGGTTATATAAATTCATAGTTTTTAGAAAATCTCTTAAAAATCAAAGATATATTTTGAATTTATACAAAAACAGACATTCGCTTGCAAATTAAAAAATTAAATAAGCCTTAAGGATCGACTATTTAATCAATGTTCTATGGTTTATAAAAGTTGTTTCTGCTTTTTAGAATTTGTTATAACTCTAAATCAAATAAATATAACATTATACTAAAACCAATGAAGGCGCAACAAATAAAATTTAAGAGGCATTAAAAAAAGTATCACAAACACAGGATGGTTATAGCAGAATTTAATTAGTGTCTTATTGTCCTCACACCAATTTTCTTTTTTGGAATAGCCCCTATTGGAATTGAGTGAAATTGCATGTATTTTCCCCGTTGATTTGTAATATAAAAAACAGCATTGTTATTGTTTTTTGATCCTGTTTTAACAATCTGTATATCTAAACATGATTTCTTATCTCTTTCCTTCATAGGATGTAAACTCATTGCCCAAACAGCATCCTTAGATGTATTAACTTTTACTCCGGGAATAGTCATAGAAACCAATTTAATATGTGCATCACCATCAAAATCAAAATTATGCTGCTTAATAGAAATTGTATGTTGATCTATATATGGATATAAATGACTAACCTGATTTCCACTATTCAACCTAAAAGAATATTCATACATAAATGCGTTTCCACCTTCAATTTCTTTATTCTCTTTATTACTTACTGACATAAATAACTTATATAAATTTCCATCATCACCACTTAGTCCATCAATTACCATCTTAAAAATATAACCTCCTAATTCAGGCATTAATTCGCCTTCCATAGGATTAATTGGTCCAAAAGAAAACCATTTATCATCATAAGTTTCCTCTACTCCAAAAGTCTTTTTATGTATAAGATTTCCTTGTTTATAGTTCCCTACTGGATCTTTATTTTCGTCATCTATACTCGAAAAACAAGAAGAACCATAAAGAGAAAATTGAGTCTTCGAGTTAAAAATCCCTTTAGCCTCATCAAATTTACCTCCATTATTTGGGTCGAAAACTCTTATGAAAAAAGGTTTGTTTTGATCAACAGGGATGGAAAAGAATATAATTTGATTGTTATCATCATCACCCCATTTTTTTTCTGAATCCTTACCAAAGGTTACTAAAAATGGAATATTTTCATTTTTAGCAGGAATAGCTTGAGCTAGAACCTCTATTTTGATAATTATAAGACAAAAAATAAAAAATAAAAATCGCATATAATAACAACAAAAATATGAAGCCAAATATACAAAACTAATTAAGAGTATAATTAAAAGTTATTTAATGGTAAAACTCACTCTCCTATTCATCATTCGCCCATCAGCATTATCAGAACCATCAGGAAAATAGTTTGGAGCTACAGGTTTATTCTCACCATGACCAACTGCATCCAATCTAGATTTAGATATTCCTTTTTGAATAAGGTAAATATAAACTGATACTGCTCTATTTTTTGAAAGTTTGTTATTGTAAAAGCTACTCATTTTATCATGAGCTTCTTTGGAATAGGTTAACCCTTTTCTCTTAAATATTATCTTTGCTTTATCTACATTTCTTGCTGCGTCAGTATAGGCATTGATTGTAATCTCAACACCCAAATTATTGTTTAAGTATTCAACCAATTTATTTAATTCAAGCTTTGAGTTTTCACTTAATTGATAAGCACTAAACTTGAAAAATATTTTATCTAGAATAATTTCTGTTTTACCTTCTATGTCTATTGTAACGACCCCTAACTCAGACAAACTGTCAAGATCTTCAACTGTTAAAGATTCAAATTTTCTTGAATCTATTACTTCATTCTTATATTTTTTAACACTTGCAGTATTAAATCCTGATTTATGAGCTTTTTTATACTCTCCTAATAATTCCAATGGATCTTTTACGTTTCCATAGACATATGAATAAAGAGTACTTTCTTCATCAAAAAATTCTAACACTTTTTTATAATACTCTTTTAAGACTGTAGAATCCTTAATTACACTTTCATGATTAGTTAAGATCTCTAAGGCATAACTTATATTATCTTCATAAATTAATTCAGGTGGCTCAAAACTTTCATAATCCAACACTTTTAAATGCTTTTTTACTTTTGTGTAATCATTGTCTACAACCTTAACTAATTTATAAAAACAATTTGTTTGAATTTTGCCAGTTTCTTTATCAGTACCTGCAATTAAAACCTTCACTTCAACTGAACCCGCAGAGGAATATTTATGAATTTTAGTGTTATTTTTCATTATATATGAATCTCTATAATCAATATAATAAGCCTCAATAAAATAATCTTTCCACCCTCCTTGTTTCACTGTTATTTTAAATAAAGAATCTACTGGGATTGAATCAGGGCAAGAAATTTCAGGCTGACTAACGGCTTCTATTTCTAGGTCATAAATATCTTGGTTAACAAATACATTATCTATTAAAGGGTCCTTTATGTTAAGAGAAACTAGGTAGTGTCCTGGATTTTCATAACAATGATAAACTTCCGTTCCCTCTTCACGATTACCATCTCCAAAGTCCCATTCATAAACCATCGAAATAGAGTCTACATTAATTGTAGCTTCCTCAAAAAATTCATAACACAACTGTACTCCTAGGATTTCTTCACAGTTTTTAAAAGGAGGAAAACTTACATTAATTTTAAAAATATCATCTGAGCCATTTCTATTAGAAGAAAAGTACCCCTCTGTATTTTCGCTGTTAAAAATCATAGAAAAGTCATCATGACTTGAATTAATAGAGGAGTCTAGAGCAATTGGAGTTGACCAACTTTCAAATTCTCCTGAGCTTTGATAAATATCTAAACCTCCTTTTCCAGATGGTTTATCAGAAGAAAAATACATCATTTTAGTTGAACTTGAAAATGGGAACATCTCGTTATACTTAGTATTAATACTACTCCCGACATTGATTAATTCACTACAAGAATCTCCAGAAATATTAGAATAATAAATATCCTTTCCACCTATACCACCCTCTTTATCTGATACCAGATATAAAACAGTTTCATCTTCAGACAAAGTTGGTTGACCTACATTATAGTTGAATGAATTAAATGAGCATGGAATGACATCACCCCATTTCTCTCCATTAAAAGTTGTCTTATAAACACCTAAATGATTTTTCGATTTAATCATATTTTTAAACCTCCTTTTAAGACTATGGCTTCTAGTAAAATATGCTGTTCTAAAATCTTTAGTAAAAGTAATTGGTCCTTCATGAAAGCTACTGCTTATTGATAAACTAAATAATTCCTTGACTCCGAAAGTATTACTATCACATTTCACATAAAATAAATCAGTAAGCGGCTTTCCGGTTTCTGAATCTTGGTAAGTAATACTTTCTGTTTGAATTTGATCTGAACAAAAAACAATTCCTCCTTGATAATACTGAGGACTGTATTCTTTACCCGAAGTATTAAAACCTGCAGAAACAACCTCATAAGATTCTTGACTTGCACCTAGTAATGCAAGACACAAAATCTGAATAGTTAATATTTGTTTAATAAAAGTGCTTAACATCAGAAGAAACGTGGATCAAATGATTTAACCTTATATCTGAAATCATATCTTATAAAAAGCTCATGACTCCCGTTATTATACTTATTTAGAATAGATATTGAATGATCATAAGAGTATCCAATTATAATTTGATCATTAGCATGAAACTGTATTAACCCAGCAATTGCATCTTTAACCCTATAAGAAACCCCCAAACCCATCTTATTATTAAAATCTACATTACAATTTAAATCTATTTGATAAGTTACACTTGGTAAATAACGATTTAAGATAGAAGGTTTAATTTCAATTTCATTAATCTTAAACTTTAATCCTAATTCTAATAAATAATTATAATGATTAAAGTCATTTTTTATTGAATAACTAGATGAGGAACCCTCTAAATTATGTTGTAAAAACATTGGAACTGAGAATCCAATATAATACTTCTCTTTACTATAATATACCCCTGCACTAAAATCAGGAAAAACATATTGTGGTGAATCTGTAGAAAAAGCATCATCATTAATTTTAGTTGTTTCTATCTGACTCCATTGATTAGTTGTAAATACAGAACTAACAGCAATACCAAAAGACAATGTAGATTTCTTTTTATCATTTTTTATTCTGTAAGCAAAAGACCCTGTAATATTATTTTCCTTACTAACTCCAATTACATCTCTAAAAAGTAGCAAAGCGAAACCCAACTTCCCTTTTAAAGCAGGTCCATTAATAGATATATTTTGAGTTGATGGAGCTCCCTCAAGTCCCACCCATTGTTTTCGGTAAGAAAGACTTGCTGAATAAAATCCTAATTCTCCTGCATAAGCAGGATTAATAACCAGTCTATTCATCATATACTGACTTGACAGCGGAACTTGTTGTGAATAGCCAACAAACCCACAAGACAAAAAGATTAATATAGATAAAACTAATCTCATCTTTTTAAAACAATAAATCCACTAAATTCTTTATCTAACTCTTTAATTTTCAATATATAAAAGTAAGTATCTTCAGGAAGTTCTTGTCCATCGGTAGATTTCCCTTCCCAATCATTTTGATAATTATATTGATTATATAATTCAACTCCCCAACGGTTAAATATAACAAGCTCATTTTCAATCAAAGATATTCCACCTATTACTAATTGATCATTGTCGCCATCGTTATTTGGAGAAAACCCATTTGGAATCTTTAAAGGAATATATTCTATTTCAACTACATCTGAAATTTCTGGACAAGTACCGTAACTAATTTCCCATTCGAAAACATTAAAACCTTCCTCTAAATCAAAAACTTTAGAGCTAGGACTGCTTGATGATTCTAATGTGCCAAATCCTAAAATATTAGACCAACTTCCTAATCCATTAACTGGAACAGATCCATCAAGAACAGTTGAATTAATTCCAACCAGTATTTGATCTATACCCGCACTGGATCCAGGCATAGCTTCTACCTCAATCGTAAATGAACATGTATTCGTGTTACCAGATATGTCTGAAACCGACCAGTTAACGGTAGTGATTCCAACAGGATAAATTCCAGAAGCATTGTTAAGGCCATTAAAATCATTAATAATTGTGTTAACAATACAATTATCTGCAAAAATAGGGGTTGGAACAAGAACATTTGAATCACAAATAACAATATTAATCGGACAGGTTATGGTCGGATTGATTAAATCGGATACGGTTATTACGAAATTGCAGCTTGCCGTATTTCCAGAGTTATCTGTTATCATATAAGTCACAGTAGTTATTCCGTTATTAAATACAACTCCACTAGCATCATTCAATCCATTTCCAGTTGTTGATCCAGTTAACACATAATTTACACTGTCTATTCCACAATTATCTGCAAATGTAACTGGAGCAATTCCTGTAACTATTATATCACATGAATTAATTGGAGTACTGAGTGCCAAATCTGCTGGACATGCGATCGTTGGATTGATTAAATCGGATACTGTTACGGTAAAGTTACAACTAGTGGCATTACCTGAGTTATCTGTAACCGTATAAGCTACTGTTGTTATTCCTTCATTAAATAAGCTGC
>CAJWVX010000094.1 GCA_913048175.1 uncultured Flavobacteriales bacterium
AAAATCAATAGGAAAACTCCTTTTTTTGAAAAATATAGGGTTGTGCAACGACCACGATTGTTAGCAAATCGTTATTCTTTAATTATTTTCTTAGTAGTGACTTCACCATTACTTTCTAATTGTAAGAAGTAAATTCCTTTTGACCCTTCTATATCAATATTTATGTAGTTTGTTGATGTGTAGTTCTCAGTTAGAATAACCTGCCCTAAACTATTGGTTAAAGTTGCTTTAATATCTTGCTTAACTTTTCCTAAATCAATAGTGAAGTTTCCTGTTGTTGGGTTCGGGTAAACTGATGAAATTGAGATGTTATTTTCTTCTATTCCTAAAGCACAAGGGTTAGTGCAATTAGTGCTAAATGATGCTCCAATATCTATGAGAGACCAATTTGTGTTTGAATAAGTAACATTATCTACTTCGATACAGTTTAGATTTGGGTTGTTATATGCCTGAAAACCTGTAAAGTTAGAGTTGTTCCCATTTTTCACATTGAGACAAGTTAGAAGGTTGTCATTACACCAGAAATTAATTAAAGTTGGGTTTTGGGAAACATCTATTTCAATCAGTTGATTATCACTGCAATATAACACATTTAAAGAGATGTTTTGAATGATATTTAAACTTGTTAATTGATTACTATGACAAAACAAATACACTAAATTAGTGTTCTGTATAACATTTAAGCTTGATAACAAATTATTATAGCAACTTAACCAGGTTAAAGCAGTGTTCTGAGAAATATCTATACTTGTTAGCTGATTAACTCCACAATCTAAATCTGTCAAAGCTGTATTCTGAGAAATATCTAAATTCGTTAGTTGATTAGTTTGACAATTTAGTGTGGTTAAAGAAGTGAAATCTTCTATTCCTGTTAAATTAGTTATGTTTTTATTGCTGACATTTAATGACGAGACAGTATTAATGTTTGCTGTTGGAATACTACCATTAATAGGAGCAATATCTAAACCCAAATTAATTAACGCCTGTTCAAAGTTAGCATCAGGTATTGCTGTTGTTTGTGCAATTGTTAAACTCGACAAAGTAATAAGCAGAAAAAAAGATAGTAATGTTTTCATGAAAATTATAAGTCTGTTATGTTTGCCAACAATCGAATAAGTACAACGTTGTACTTGTTCAGCTTATGGGTTTAACGTGATTAAATAGTCATAGAAAAAATACGCGTAGTTGGCTTGTTTCTTATTAATTGTAAATCAAAAGCCATACAAATATTTCTTACAAATGGTCTGGCATGTTCCGGTAAGGATAATCCGTTCTCAGTAATGCTAACTAATCCATCTTGTTCCATTTCCTTTAAACGCACTAGGCATTCTTGCAATTCAGGAAATTGCATAGCCTGATCTTTCCAAGAAGTTTCAAAATGACACATAATATTTAAAATGTGCTGTCTGATAACTAAATCTTCAGCACTTAACTCATGCCCTCTAAAAATCGGAATTTTACCTGCGTTTACTAACTCAGTATATTCATCAACAGTTTTTACATTTTGTGCAAAAGCATACCAACTATCGCTAATAGAACTCATGCCTAAGCCAATCATCAATTGACTTTTACTGGCAGTATAACCCATAAAGTTTCTGTGCAAGGTTTTGTTTTCCATTGCTTGATGCATAGAATCTGTTTTTAATGCAAAATGATCCATTCCAATTTCTATGTAACCTAAATCAGACAACATCTGCTTGCCAGTTTCATAAAGCACTCGTTTTTCTTCAGCACTTGGTAAATCATTCTCATCATAACCTCTTTGTCCAACACCTTTAATCCAAGGCACGTGGGCATAACTATAAAAAGCAATTCTATCTGGTTTTAATGTTTTTGTTTTGGTAATGGTATCAATAATACTCTCTTTGGTTTGGTGAGGTAATCCAAAGACTAAATCTTGACTAATAGAAGTATAGCCAATTTCTTTACTGATATCGGTTACTTCTTTTACCGTTTCATAAGATTGAATCCGGTTAATTGTTTTTTGAACTTTAGGGTCATAATCCTGAACTCCAAAACTATTCCTTCTAAAGCCTAAATCATAAAAAGTTTGTAAATGTTCCCTAGTAGTATTGTTTGGGTGAGCTTCAAAACTAAACTCATGTTCTTCGCAAATTTCAGCCTTAGCTAAAATCCCATTCATCATTTTTTTTAAGTTCTCAGGACTAAAAAAAGTAGGAGTTCCTCCACCTAAATGTATTTCTTTAATTCGTGGTTTTTCATCAAACAAATCACAGTATAAATCCCATTCTTTTAAAACGGTTTCTACATAAGGTTGTTCAACTCCATGTCGTTTTGTAATTCTTTTGTGGCATCCACAAAAAGTGCAAAGGCTTTCGCAAAAAGGCAAATGAATGTAAATGGTTATTCCTTCAGTTTGGTTACTTTCTATAAAAGCTCTTTGAGTTGAGTTGATCCAATTTTCGTAATCAATTCCTTCTTTATTCCAAAAAGGAACAGTTGGATAACTCGTATAACGAGGACCAGCAATATTATATTTTTGAATAAGGTATTTGCTCATTTATCTAATATTATTTCGGAAATAGTAACCCAACACAAAAGAAACACATCCTGGTTTTGTTTCTTCTCCAATTTCATAAATAACCATCATTTTTCGTTGTGGGAACTCCATTGTTACTTCATAAGTTCCATTAGGAGTTATTTCGGTTGAATCTGAATTAAAAACTTCTTCATATTTATTTGCGTCTCTTTTTTTACCTAAATCAACCAACTTAATAACAACTCCTTCAGGCATTTTTGTAGCATCAAATACCATTTTATATACCATGTCTTTAAATAGGTTGATTTGATACTCTTCTTTATAAGTGCCTGCAAAAGGTATAATGTCACTACTTTTGGCATTGTCATATTGAGCAGCGCCAAGTAGTTGGTTAATTCTTTTCTTTTTTAGTTTTTCACATTGGCCAAAAGAATTGCTTGCGCTTATTAAGAAGACGCTAAAAAGGAATATGAGAATACTTTTGTAAATCATTATTTCTTTTTGCTGTCTATCATTTTTTCACCAATCATATTACCAAACTCTCTCATTTCTTCAGCAACAGCTTTGTCGTTGGTTGCTCTTTCGTAAGTGTCAGACATTGTAATTATAGATTGATAGAAAAAGTGTTTCATTTCATCTAACATCATATCTTTAGTCCACAAATCAATACGTAAAGTATTGTTTTCTTTAGCATCCCATAAGCTAATTATCATGGCTTTAGCCTCTTTTAACTCTGCTTCACCAGTATCACTTGCTGTCCATTCTATTTTTTCTGGAACATGGTTTTCGTCTAAAGAGACAGTAAAATTTATTTCTGATTTTTTTGACATTATGGTTTATATTTTGATGCATTTAATATTTGCTGAGCATTATTGGTCAACATTAATTTTTCTATAGTTATTGATGGATTTTTTTTCATGTAAGCCTTTACAATTTGCCAACCCAACCAATGCCCAACTCTTCCAGGCGATCCATCAGGGAAACCCTGAATAAAAGGAGATTCGCCCATATACTTAATAATTTCTGAAGATTCTTTAGTATACAATAAATCATTATCAATAAAGTGAAACCAAACGGGTTCTTCATTGTTTTTGCACCATTTTAGTTGTTCGTTGGTATAACTTATTTTTAGCGTATTAGATGCTTTAGGCATTAAGGCATCTAAAAGATAGAGCATTTTACCTTGGTGAATCATCTCAGTTAACAAATTTGGATTTTTTTCTTTTAATTCAAATTCGGTAGAAATCCAGCATAAAATTGCTCCAGCAACTAAACCTTCGTTGCTCATAAAAGCAGTTTTGTATTGAGGTAATCCAAGTTGCTTATAAGCAGGGTAATCCTTTCCTAAAAACATGTCTAAGCCAATTCCTAAATAACTTTCATCAGTTGTAATGGCATAGTGAAATCCTGAAATATAAGTGATTACTTCAGGGATTTTTTTCTTAGGAAAATAGTATTTGTAATGCTTAAAAGCATTGGTTAATCCATTTTCATAAGCTGAAAAATCAGAATAGATTTTATCTGCATCTTCCTTTATTTCATTGATGTAAAAGTCTTTAGAGAAATCATTGAGCTGGTAAAAAAGTTTTGGGTTTTTGGGGGAGCCAATACTGATTACGCTTTGTGTAAAGTCTTGAAAAAACAAGCCATATTTGTTGTTAAGTTCTGAAAAACTTTCTGCAGTAATTCCTTGAGGATAATTAAATAAATCTTTATCGAACCGTTTTACTTTTAAATCAACTTTAACATTAGAGACATCAACATCCAAAGGATTATTTCCGCAAGAAAATAAAGTGGACAAAAGCACTAAAGTTATCAAGGGTTTAAGTGTTGAAAAGTACAGTTTCATTAACGGTTATAAGATTTATTTATAGCTAAATTTGCTTAGATAAATGTAATTTATATGATACAAAAAACAAAGGTAATTACTTTAATACTATTTGGGTTGTTATTTTTTGATCTTTCTGCACAGGAAGATGGTTTTGAAAATGATAAAGTAGCTAACTTGCCAGATAATGAGAAGAAAGTTAGGTTTGGATTACAGTTTAGTCCTAATCTATCATGGTTTAAAGCGAATACAGAAGGCTATAAAAGTGAAGGAACAAAATTTGGATTTAGTTATGGGCTTTCGATTGAATATTTTATGACTAAAAATTATTTGTTTTCTACAGGAATTAATATTCTCCAAACAGGTGGTAAATTATCGTATAATGGGGCCATTGACGTTTCAGATGGACGAAGTTTATATGTGTATATACCTGCAGGTATTGAAGCAAAATATGCGTTGAAACAGATAGAAGTGCCGTTATTGTTAAAGTTAAGAACAAATGAAGTTGGCTATTTAACTTATTTTGGGGGATTTGGGTTTAACTTAGGATTTAATTATCAGTCAAGTGCGGATTATGAAGTTACGCTTAGTCCTAATATTTACGATCCTGCTGGATTTAATGGAATTACTAATGGATCTTATTCGAATGATAATGTCTCTCAAGATATTAATTGGTTAAATATTGGATTGGTGATAGGTGCAGGAGTTGAGTATAATATTTCGGGAAACACAAGTTTAAGTTTAGGTCTTACGTTTAATAACGGCTTTATAAACCAATTGGATGCAAAGGCACATGAGTTGGATGCTTCGGGTACTTCCGTAGCAAATGGTAGTGAAGATCCTTATCTGTCTAGTAAAAGTGCTAGCGCTAACTTGAATTATGTTGCTTTAAACATTGGGATATATTTTTAAATATGGATTTAGAAAAAGTAAAATATTATATTGTTAATTGGTTATCCAATTATATTGAAAGCTCTAAAACAAATGGTTTTGTAATTGGCATCTCTGGCGGTATAGATTCTGCAGTAACATCAACTTTGGCAGCACAAACAGGAAAACCTTTGTTGTGTTTAGAAATGCCAATTCACCAAGATGAAAATCAGGCTATTAGAGCAAAAGAACATATTGCTTGGTTAAAAGAAAATTTCAGGAATGTTTCCAGTATAGAAAATGATCTAACTAGTGTTTTTGATAATTTTTCTGAGGCTGTTTCTCATTCAGAAAATAAAGAATTAAACTTTTTGTCTTTGGCAAACACTAGGGCACGATTAAGAATGACTACACTTTATCACTATGCTCAAATTAATGGGTTTTTAGTACTTGGAACTGGAAATAAGGTGGAAGATTTTGGTGTGGGATTTTATACTAAATACGGGGATGGTGGTGTTGACGTAAGTCCAATAGCTGATTTAGTTAAAACAGAGGTTTTTGCTTTAGGTAAGGAATTGAATGTTGTTGAGTCTATACAAAACGCTGCTCCAACAGATGGGTTATGGGGAGATGAACGAACAGATGAGGATCAAATAGGAGCAAGTTACCCTGAGTTAGAATGGGCAATGAAAATAACTGAAAAAGCAAATATTGATTTCACATCATTTACAGCAAGAGAGCAAGAAGTGTTTCAGATTTACACACGGTTAAACACTATTAATCAACATAAAATGGAACCAATTCCGGTTTGTGAAATCCCTGAGGAGTTAAGATAGTTTACTCCGAAGCCAATTCATTTTCTTGAGTAATATTTTTGTAATGCTCAAAACGTTCTAAAATTTCATAAACATAATCATAAGTAATATAGCCTTTACAATAGCCATTTCTTACTACTTCATCTTTATAATATTTTGCTTTAGATTTATTGAGTAGGTAAAAGTCAACGTTATCCTTCCATATAAATGGATCTTTCCCATACTTTTCGGCTAATCTTCTTGCATCTAAAAGATGTCCTGGACCAACATTGTAAGATGCAATAACAAAAGGAACTCTATCTAAAGAATCGGAGATTATTGGACTCCAATATTTATCTAAATATTTCAGATAATTAACCCCAGCTACAATATTGTCATGAGCAGATGATAAAGTGTCAACACCATATCTTTCGCCAGTTTTTGGCATAAACTGCATTAAACCAAATGATCCTCCCCAACCTCTGGCTGCATTATTAAAGTGAGATTCTTGATAAACCATGGCTGTTAATAATCTCCAATCCCAACCTAGCTTAGGCGAATGCTTTTTAAAAATCTCATCATAAGGTGAAATTTCTCCACTGTTTAGTGTGTAGTATTGATGTTGAGCTCTTTTTTTGTAGCCTTTTTGGTTTTTAAAATATTTGTTAAATAGAATATTAAAGTGTTTTGTTTTCTGATATTCAACCAGCCATTTATTAATAGAATTAGTTAGGTCATGGGAGTTTTTTCTGGTAGACCAGGCAATATTTTGATCTAAGCTTATTGTCAGGTGAGCATCAATGTTAGGATATTGCCATTGACTTACAATAGCTAAATTCCTGTCTGCAATGGTATATTCTATTTCTTGTGTAGATACTTGCTCAATCAATTCTTCCATTGAGTTTTCTCCAGAAACGGTATTGACATTTATTTTTCCGCCTATTTCATTCGATAAACTTTTTATTCTTGGATAAAAAGAAGAGCCTTTGCTTACTGTAATAGTTTTCCCAACAAGGTCTAGTGGAGATTGAAGAAGTTGTTTTTTTAGGTCTCGTTTTTTTAATTTTCGCCAATCCTCAGGCTTTCGTTGAATAAGTACTTGTTGGGTAATTAAAATAGGGTGAGTAAAATTACTTTTGACTAAGCGTTCTTCGGTAATAGTAAGGTTTGCAGCTGCAATGTCTGCAACTCCACTTTTTAGGTTAGTAAAAATACTGTCCATGTTATTGATTGGGATTACCTCTAACTCCAACTCCATATGGTTGGTGTATTTCTTAAGTAATTCATACTCAAATCCCATTGGATTTCCTTTGTATAAAAAATAGCTAGTAGCGTTGTATTCAATTAGAGCTCTTAACTTGCCCTCATTTTGGATACTATCTAAATCTTTATAAAAAACGGGAGTCTTGTGATTGCTTGTAGTAAGATCAGTCGTATTGCACGAAATAAAAATTACGATAATAAAAATTAATATGGAATAGTAAGTTTTGTTCATTAATAAATCACAAAGTTTTTTGGATGAAAATTTGTATTGCTAATTTAGTCGCATATCAATTTACGCAAAAATATAGAAATAGTTATCCTTTGAATAGAGTCTTTAAAATAGTTGTTGGTTGCATTTTGTTATTATTTATTAGTTTAAATGTAAAAGCCGGTGGGTTAGAAAAAGCCTTTGAAGCATTAAATATTCATGATTATTTTAAAGCAAAAGATAGGTTTTATAAAACATTAAAAAAGCAACCTGCTGTATCAGCTTATGGCTTGGTAAGTATTTATTCGAAAAATAACAATATATTTTATAATTTGGATTCTGCACTCTATTACTCAAAAATGGCTACTTCATCTTTTTGGTTAATAACCTCAGAAAAGCAAAAGTTAAAATATAAATCCTTTGGTTTAGATACTGTTTCTATTTGCTCTCAAAGAGATATGGTAGATGAAAAGTGTTTTATATCTGCATCAGAACAAAATACAATTGAAGCATATAATTACTTTATCACACAAAATAAGGGAGCCCTAAGAAGTGGAAAAGCCATAATTAACAGAAATATTTTGGCTTTTAATAATGCAAAAAAAATGAATACATCAAGTGTCTATAAATTTTTTTTAGAAACTTATCCTAAAGCAAATCAAACTAATGAAGTAAATGCGAGATACCAGAAAAGGTTATTTAAAGAATATACTGCTGCTGGAACTTTAGAAAGTAACTTGAAATTTATTGAAGAACAACCCACTAATTTTTATGTGACAGAGGCTAAAAAGAGTGTTTATGGATTTGTTACTGAAGACAAAACGTTGCAGAGCTATTTGGTCTTCGTGAGAAAGTATCCTACGAACCCATCTGTACCAAGAGCATGGAGGAATATTTACAATATTTCAACTCAAGAAAAGACTTTGAGAAGCATTAAAAAATTCTTGATGGATTATCCAGAGTATCCATTTAAAGGTGAGTTAGAGCAAGATTATATTCTAGCAAATACTACTTACTATCAAATGAAAAGTAATAATAAATATGGTTTTGTAAATGAAGATTTAAAAGTAGTTATTCCTCCAGTTTATACTTGGGTTTCAGATTTTAATGAAGGAGCTGCTAATGCAATGAAAAATGGTAAAGTAGGATTTATTAATAAGAAAAATATAACACTTATTCCATTTGAGTATGATGAGGCAGAGCCGTTTAAAAAAGGGTTAGCAGTTGTAGGTAGAAATGAAAAGTATGGCGTGATTAATAGATCTGGAGAAACTATTGTTCCATTTATATACGATGAAATTGGCGAAACTTCAAATCAATTTATTTCTGTAGAGTTAGCTGGTAAATATGGGTTTATTGATCAGAAAGGAGATTTGAAGGTTGGTTTGCAATATGAAACAGTTGGTGATTTTAATGATGGTATTGCTTATGTGAAGAAAAATGGTTTGTATGGAGTTATAGATACCAATTTGATGTATATAGTAAAGCCAAAATATCAATGGATAGATAATCTAAAGGATAACTTTATTAGAGTTCAGGAAGATGGGTTTTATGGCGTAATTAATAAGGATGGGGATTGTGTTGTAAAACCAGTTTACACGCAGTTAACGGAGATAGAAAATGGATATTCCTTAGCTGTTAAGGATAGTTTGTATGGCTATTTAAATGTTAAAGGAGAGGTCGTTGTAGATATTTCATTTTCATATTCTGAAGGAGTAGTTAATTGGGGGGTATTTGATAAGCAAGGTTATGCTCGTGTTATTGTTAATGAAAAGTTTGGTTTGATTGACACTATTGGAAAGCGTTTTGTTCCGGCATTATTTGAAGATGTTGGACACGTTTCTTCTGAAATGATAGCAATAAAAAGATATGGTAAATGGGGGTATTGTGATTATAAAACCAAACTAAAAATTCCATATAATTTTGATTATGCAGCACAGTTTATTGGTGATTATGCTCTTGTGAAAAAAGAAGGATTGTTTGGGTTAATTGATAAAAAAGGATCGTATGTAATTGAAGCAGTCTATGATGAAATGACTCGGTTTAAGGAGGGTATCTTATTGGTTAAAGAAGATGGTTTGTATGGTTTAATTAAATTTGATAAAACACTTATACTACCTTCTGAATACGATAAAATTGAATTTTCAAAAGATAAAAAAATGTTAAAACTTCATTCTGAAAATGGGTTTAAATATAAATTAGTTAATCTTGTTTTTGCCGAGTAATGGATCTGCTCAAAAAATATATATCTGAAAAATTAGAACAGGATCTTCCTGGAAAGTTAGCGCAATTAGAAGCGATACCTTATCGAAAAAAAGATTACGGTTCTTTTAATCTGGATAACGCAAAAAAGAGTGCTGTTTTAATCCTGTTTTTTTTAAAAGAAAAGGAGCCGCATATTGTTTTGATCCAGCGCCCGGTTTATAATGGTGCTCATAGTGGTCAAATTGCTTTCCCCGGAGGAAAAGTAGAGGAGTCGGATAAGGATATTATTCATACAGCATTGCGAGAGTCTAATGAAGAGGTTGGAGTTTTAATCGAAGATGTTGACGTGGTTGGGCGTTTAACTGATATGTATATTCCAGTAAGTAATTTTTTAGTGACACCAGTTGTTGGTTTTGTAAATTATATGCCAATATTCATACCTGATGAAAGAGAAGTTGCTGAGATTATCGATTTAAAATTAACCGATTTAACTAGGGTTAGTGAGCTTGAATCTGCCAAGGTTAATTTCGCGAAAAATAAGGTTGCAAATGTGCCTTGTTTCAATTTTAATGGAAAAATTGTTTGGGGAGCAACTGCTGTAATGTTAAATGAGTTGAGGTGGATTTTAAAAAATCATTCAAAATCTTTGTAAAGTAAATATTGCTTTCTTATTTTTTTAAAGTTTACCAAGTCTTGTTGCCAAGATTCGTAAATTTCTTCTTCAGGAGTTCCTGATTCTAACTGCTTTTTTAATTGATCTGTTCCTGAAAGGAGTAGGAACATCTGAGTAAAGAAGCCTTCTTTTATAGGGTGATTTTTATAAATGTCAATCAACCAAAATAAGTTGATTCCTCCTTTTGTTTTAATATAATTAGCCCCAAATTCAGATAAATTATAGCCCTTACAACTCTGTCCTTCTAGTTTTGGTGATTTTGCTCCATCCATACTTTTTGGGATAAAAGAATATTTATCGGAATCTATTAACGGATGCCCTACAACTTGAAATGGTGTTGTTGTTCCTCGCCCAATACTAATAGGCGTTCCTTCAAATAAGCATAAAGATGCATATAGGTATATTGAACTCATGTTTGGCAAGTTCGGGGATGGCTTTATTGGGAGTTTGTAATAAGTGTTATGATCATAATTCTCAGCTTTAATTACAGTTAAATCACATTTTACATTATTGGCTAACCATCCTTGTTTATTAACCATTTTGGCATATTCGCCAATAGTCATTCCATGTGCGATTGGAACAGGATGCAATCCTACAAAAGATTTATACTTTTTTTCTAAAATAGGTCCATCTACAAAATGACCATTAGGATTAGGCCTGTCTAAAATAATAATTTTTTTATTGTTTTCTGCACATGCTTCCATAACATAACTCATTGTAGATATGTAGGTGTAAAACCGAACGCCAACATCTTGAATGTCAAAAATTAGAACATCTAAATCTTCTATTTGTTTTGGAAAAGGTTTTTTATTTTTTCCATAAAGAGAAATAATAGGTAAGCCTGTTGTAGTATCAATATCAGAATTTACTTTTTCTCCTGCATCTGCTTTGCCTCTAAAACCATGTTCAGGACTAAAAACACGAACAATATTTACTTTTAATTCAATTAAAGAATCCACCAAATGAGTTTTATTTATCATCGAAGTGTGATTGGCAACAATACCCACTTTTTTACCTTTTAAGAGTTTGATGTACTCCTCCGTTCTTGCTGCGCCAACAATAACTGGTAACACCTTTTTTTGTTCTGATCGTACAATTTTAACTTCGTTTTTTGGAGCATCATCCGATGCTTGTCCGGAGCAGCTAAAACAAAGTAAACTGATAATGATAATAGTTGTAATTTGGCCTAAATTCATAGTTTATGAATTGTTATTTTTGTTTAAAAATCGGTAAGCTGTAAAGATAATAAATTTGAACCTCGAATATTTCATATCAAAAAATATAGTTAAAGGGGATAGTCGTTCCAAAAAAATAACAAAACCAATTATTAGGATTTCAATTATTGCTATTGCATTAGGCTTAATTGTAATGATTGTTGCTTTGAGCATCGTGGGTGGTTTTCAGAGAGAAATACGTAATAAGGTAATTGGTTTTGGTAGTCATGTCCAAATAACCAGTTATGACTCTCAGAATACATACGAGGCTAGTCCTATAAACATTAGACAAGATTTTTACCCAAGTTTAGATACTGTTTCAGGAATAAAGCATATTCAAGTATTTGCAAATAAAGCAGGGATAATAAAAACTAAAGATGAAATCTGCGGAGTTGTAGTGAAAGGTGTAGGTAGCGATTTTGATTGGACATTTTTTAATCAAAAAATTATTAAAGGAAGCTCGTTTGTCGTTGATGATGAACAAACTAAAAAAGATATTTTACTTTCAAGTCATATTGCTGCTCAAATGAAATTGAGCATAGGGGATAAAGTGTTCTTATATTTTATTCAACAAAACGGGCAATTAAGACCAAAAGACTTCATTGTAAAAGGCATTTATCAAACTGGATTAGAACAGTTTGATAACTTGTATGTAATTGCAGACATTGCTCATATTCAAAAAAGGAATGGGTGGACAAAAGATCAAATAGGTGGTTTTGAAGTGTTGATTGATGATTATGATGATTTAGATGAAATTGGGAACTATGTGTATGAAAATATCGGTTATGATTTACACTCTTCGCCAATTAAAGAGTTGTATCCAGATATTTTTATTTGGTTGAACCTGCAAGACTATAATGTTAACATTATTATTATTTTGATGATAATTGTTGCGGTAATTAATATTGTTTCGGCTTTGCTTATTTTGATTTTAGAACGAACCAACATGATTGGAATTTTAAAAGCTTTAGGTATGCCCAATTGGAATGTTAGAAAAATATTTTTGTACAACGCAATTTACTTAATTGTAAAAGGATTGATTTGGGGTAATTTTGTTGGAATAAGTCTTTGTTTATTACAGCAATATTTCGGATTTCTAACCTTGCCAGAAGAGTCTTATTACGTTTCCGTAGTTCCTATTGAGTTAGATTTAATGAATGTTTTGTATTTAAATATAGGCATATTAATTATTTGTGTGTTGATGCTTGTAATCCCATCTTATGTAATAACTAAGATTTCTCCGGTAAAGGCAATTCGATTTGACTAATTTAGGTTGGTAATTATTACATTTGTATAAATTTTATTCCAATTGATATGAAATACTATAATAATATTCTTGAGACAATAGGAAATACACCTTTAGTCAAATTAAACAATGTCTGTAAAGATGTTAAAGCGTTGGTTTTAGCTAAAGTTGAAACAACTAATCCAGGAAATTCAGTTAAGGATAGAATGGCAGTTCAAATGATTGATGATGCTGAAGCAGATGGAAGATTAAAACCAGGCGGTACTATTATTGAAGGTACTTCAGGAAATACAGGGATGGGATTGGCATTAGTTGCAATTATTAGAGGGTACAAATTAATTTGTGTATTAAGTGATAAGCAATCAAAAGAAAAGATGGATATTTTAAGGGCAGTTGGTGCTGAGGTGCATGTTTGTCCAACAAATGTTGCTCCAGAAGATCCACGATCTTATTATTCAGTATCTAAAAGCTTGGCTAAAACTACTCCAAACTCTTGGTATGTTAATCAATATGATAATCCATCAAATGCAAAAGGACACTATTTAAGTACTGGTCCAGAAGTTTGGGAACAAACTGAAGGTAAGATTACTCACTTTGTTGTTGGTGTTGGAACAGGAGGAACAATTTCAGGCGTTGGCAAATACCTAAAAGAAAAGAATCCAAACATTAAATTGTGGGGAATTGATACTTATGGTTCTGTATTTAAAAAGTATCACGAAACTGGTATTTTTGATCAGAACGAAATTTATCCCTACATAACAGAAGGAATTGGCGAAGATATTTTACCTGAGAATGTAAATTTTGATATTATTGATAAGTTTGAAAAAGTAACAGATAAAGATGCTGCAGTTTGGCAAAGAAAAATTGCTAAAGAAGAAGGAATATTTGTTGGTAATTCTGCTGGGTCAGCTGTAAAAGGATTATTACAGTTAAAAGATGAGTTAACCGAAGATGACATAGTAGTTGTTTTATTCCATGATCATGGAAGTCGTTACGTTGGTAAAATGTTTAATGATGATTGGATGAGAGAAAGAGGTTTTTTGGATGAAGAAAAAACCAATGGTTTAGATTTAATTAAAGATCATGCTGGTAAACACTTAGTTACAGTTAGTCAAGAT
>CAJWVX010000095.1 GCA_913048175.1 uncultured Flavobacteriales bacterium
GGGTATAGGTGCCATTGATTTTAACTCTAACACTAACATCATATGTAGTGCTATTGCTCCAACCTGAAAACCAAATAAAATTTAACCTGAAATTAATTGGGCTTAGATAAGTTAAAGTTGAGCCTCCTCCCTGAGGGATTAATTTAAACTCATATTCAGAGGCGTTTGCAATGGGGGATGCATAGATTTGATAATTTTCCTGTGGCACGGTAATTCCGCAAAATTGAGATTGTATTATTGGAGTTGGAATATCAGGTGAGGTTATTTCACATGATGTACCATAAGATGTCCAATTTCCGTTAACTTTTACCCTAACACTAATGTCATAAGTTGTATTGTAATCCCATCCTGAAAACCATGCAAAGTTTATTCTGAAAGTATTTAGACTTAAATAAGTTAAAGTAGAGCCACCATTTTGTGGAACTAACTTAAATTCATATTCTGTAGCTCCAGAGTATGGTGTAGCATAGAATTGTTTATTTATAACAGGAATAGTTGTTCCACAAAAATCTTGACGTATTGTTGGTGTGTGTTGAGAAGGCGAAGTTATTGGGCAAGATGGTCCATATGCTGACCATGCTCCAGATACTTTTGCTTTAACGCTAATATCATAAGTAGTGTTATAATTCCATCCTGAAAACCAAGCAAAGTTTATTCTAAAAGTATTAAGACTTAAATAAGTTATTGTTTGTCCAGCTCCTTGTGGAACTAGTTTAAATTCATATTCAGTTGCATTAACAATTGGAGTTGCATAGAACTGTTTGTTAATTACAGGAATAGTAGTTCCACAGAAATCAGCTCTCATTGTTGGAATGACGCAGCTATTTATTGTTACTACTCTTTGAGCGCCAACTCCATTTCCACAAGTATTACTTGGAATAACGGTTACGTTACCACTTGTATTACCAAAGTCAACAAAAATACTTGTGCTTCCTTGACCAGAAGCAATAGAGGCTCCTGTTGGAACAGACCAAGTGTAATTTGTGGCTCCAGTAACAGAGGCAATTGAATATGCAATTGCGGTTACATTTTCGCATTCGGAAGTAGATCCGGAAACAGCCCCCGCATTACTTGGTAATCCCGAAACAGTTATGTAGTCAGTTTTAGACTCAAGATCACTTCCGTTAGCATTTGTTGCTGTTAATACAACAGTGTAAGTTCCCGCTGCGGCATAGATGTGAGAAGGGTTTTGAGAAGTACTTGATCCTCCATCTCCAAAGTCCCAAGCCCATGAAGTAGGAGTGTTTGTACTTAAATCTGAAAAAGAAGTAGTATTTCCTTCACATAAGCTTGTAGGAGTTCCGTTAAAATCTGCTACTGGAGTTGCAGCTATACTAGGTTCAACATAAATTGTATAATCTTCTGATTGCCCATGATTTAAAGAGCTATAACATGAGGAGTTAATAGTTCCTGAACCATGTCTATTATCCGTATCTGTAATTAACCTAACTCTTACATAATCGTCAAATGGAATACTAGCAGGGTATTGAAGTACAACTGGCACTGTTGCGCCTGCAGAAATATCCTCCGATAAGTGTTGTTGTTCAGCATCATCATCAAAATCACCATCATCATTCCAATCAATCCATATTCCAAGCTGTTGAAAGTTTGAAGGGAAAACTGTAACATTAATGGTGTTTGTAGTTGTCGCATCTATTTCATAAAAACCAGAACAACTAGCACTTTTGTCTATATTTCCACCATCTGAAGAAGAGGAAAATGATGTGAAATTTACGCCATTTAATTCAACACTAGTAATTCCTGAAAATCCTGTACTAACAGAATTAGTATTACAAACAGCAACAGGAGCAGTATATCCAGCATCAGGTACTACAGCTCCTTTTGAAGCGATAATTGAAGTTCCATCTAAAGCAGCTCTAACTCTTAATTTTTGATCTGAAGTAAGAAGTTGCTTACAACTAAAATAGCTCATATAATTATTTATGGTGTTGGTTCCATAAGGATTGTTACTGTTACAATCATTGTTTGTAGGACAAGTACTAGTGTGTCTTTTATGTGTCTCAGTATCTGCACAGCCATCACTATCAGTTCCAACTACAGCGTCACCAGGACAAGTTGTATCGTCATTGTCTCCTTGGAATGTATGGTATAAATGGAAGTAGTGACCAAATTCGTGAATTGGGGTGCCATTTTCTCTACTAAACGTTAATGGCCATGTTGGTTGAGCGTTTGTCGGGTCATAACCAAAAACTGTATACATCATTACTGAACCTTCGTAGGCATTACCATTATAAAAGTTGGCATAACCTTGAATTCCACTTCCTCCGCCATTGTTGTCAATTTCGCTTACAATCCAAATGTTAAAGTAATCTGTTTCAGGCCATCTACTTAAATCTTTTAACGTATTTTCATCAGCACCTACACTTTGTAAAAAAACACCACTACTAGCATAATTTGGAACTCCAGAAGCATTAACTCTGTTAATACCTGTTGTAGCGTTACAATTAGGGTCTCTTTTTGCTAAAGAAAATTCAACTTCAAAATCAATTGGGCTATTAGGGTCTAGGCCTCTATAAACTTCATTTAATCGATCTATAGAACTTTGTATTTGCGCATCTGTAATATTAGTACCAGAACCAATAGATTCTCCTAAATGTAAAACATGAACCACTACAGGAATTGTATAAACACCACCAGCTTTCTGAGATACACCAACATTATTGTTTATAATATTTTGAAGTCTAGCTTCTGCAGCTTGCTCTTGTAAAATATAATTTTGATCTAGTAATTGTTTATTTCTTACTTCATCAAATCCACATTGAGAAAATACGTTTAATAGTGAGAAGCTTAGTAAGGTGAAAAGTGTAATTTTTTTCATGACAAATAATTTTACCATGAAAATATAAAATAATAACGAGATCATCAAATAAATTAGACGAATGACTTAATACTTATGATAAGTTAAAGCTGAAACAAAAAAAGAGCAACAAGGTTGCTCTTTTTAAATGAAAGATATAAAAAGTTAATTATTCAATTTTTAAACCCATTAACTGACATTGATGAAGAATACTTTTTTATAAATTGAATACTCTTTTTCATTAAAGGATACATTTCTACATCATCATTAACAAAAGGTACCGTCTTTCTATATTCAGAAATGAGAGCATTAATAGTAGGAGATGATTTTAATGGCTTTCTGAATTCTAAACCCTGAGCAGCATTCATTAGTTCAACACCCATAATTTTTTCTAGGTTGTCAATCATTCTAAAAACTTTGGTAGCAGCATTTGCTCCCATACTTACGTGATCTTCTTGCCCATTAGATGAGTCAATTGTATCTACAGAACAAGGAGTGGCCAGTTGTTTGTTTTGACTAACAACAGAGGCTTGTGCGTATTGAGGAATCATAAAACCACTGTTTAAGCCTGGTTTAGCAACTAAAAATGCAGGTAAATTTCTTTCTCCTCCAATCAATTTGTAGGTTCTTCTTTCTGAAATACTTCCTAATTCAGCAACAGCTATTCCTAAATAGTCTAAAGAAATGGCTAGAGGCTGACCGTGAAAATTTCCTGCAGAAATAATTTCATCTTGATCTGGAAAAACTGTTGGATTATCTGTAACAGAGTTTATTTCTTTTTCAAAAACACTTTGTATGTGAGCTATTGAATCTTTACTCGCGCCATGAACTTGAGGTGAACATCTAAAAGAATAAGGATCTTGAACATGTGCTTTATATTGAGTAATAATTTCACTTCCTTCTAAAGCTTTTCTAATGTTTCTAGCTGTTGTTAATTGTCCATCATGTGGACGAACAATATGTACTAAATCATTAAAAGGAGAAATTCTACCATCATAAGCATCTATAGAAACAGCAGTTATTAAATCTGTTAATGAACTTAATTTTGTAGTTCTTAATAAAGAATGAATTCCGTAAGCACTCATAAATTGAGTTCCGTTTAATAAAGCTAAACCTTCTTTAGATTGTAAATCTATTTCATCCCAACCAAACTGCTTATTTAATTCTAATCCAGAAATTTTATTTCCTTGATAATTAACTTCTCCTAATCCTAAAAGAGGTAAAACTAAATGTGCTAATGGAGCTAAATCGCCTGAAGCACCCAAAGAACCTTGTTGGTAAACAACAGGAAAAACAGCATTGTTGTAAAAATCAATTAAACGTTGTATAGTAACTAGTTGTACTCCAGAATGACCATAACTTAAACCTTGAATTTTAAGTAATAACATCAACTTAACAATGTCTTGAGGAACTTCGTCTCCCATCCCACAAGCGTGCGACATAACCAAGTTTCGTTGTAATTTTCCTAAGTCTTCATTAGAGATTTCTGTGTTACATAAAGATCCGAAACCAGTGTTTATACCATAGATTGGTTTATCATTGGTTAACATTTTATTGTCTAAGTAATTTCTACATTTTACAACAAGTTCTGTTGCCTCTTTAGAAAGTTCTAGTTTTAGATTTTTAGAAAGAATAGTATCTATTGATTCTAGTGTTAACCAGTTTTTGTTAATACTGTGTACTGCCATAATTTTTTAAATTTTAGCATTGTAGGAACGAATCAATTTATCAATTGCCTGTAAAGACAACCAATTCACAATGGGGGTTAATTATTTTACTTTATTTATCAATTCTTCTATTGTTAAGTTCTCTTGTTCACCGTTTTCCATATTTTTAACGGTTAATTTTCCTGATTCCATTTCATCGCTACCAACCAAAACAACATACTTAATGCCTTTGTTATTGGCAAAAGTCATTTGTTTTTTCATTTTAGCAGATGAAGGATATATTTCTGAATTGATGCCAGCATCTCTTAATTGAAAGAGAAGTGGTAAACAATAATCTTGTTCTTTTTCTCCGAAGTTAATGAATAAAACTTGAGTTGAATCTCCTTTAAATTCTGGATATAAATCGTGATCTAATAAAACATCATAAATACGATCTGCTCCAAAAGAAATTCCAACTCCTGAAACATCTTTTAAACCAAATTTTCCAGTTAAGTCATCATATCTACCACCACCAGTAATGCTCGGAAAGTTATCTATTTTAACTTCTATAATGGTTCCTGTGTAGTATCCTAAACCACGAGCTAAAGTTGCATCAAATATAATGTTGGCAGTTTTAACACCTAGATGTTCTATTTTTTCAAAAATAAATTCTAACTCTTCAATTCCTTTTTTTCCATTAATAGTATCTGCAATATCTTTAGATAGAACATTTAAAACCGATGTAGCTAATTCAAGGTCAGTTTTGTTAGGATATTTTACCCTAGTATCATCATAAATAACTTTACTAACCATTAATTCCATTATCTTTTTTGCAGAATCTTTAGTTAGGCTAAGCTTGTATAATTCATCATACACTCCTTGAAGTCCAATTTTATCATACTTGTCAATGGCAACAACAATTGCATTGAAATTATCAGATTCACCAACAGACTCAATAATTCCTTGTAGTATTTTTCTATTATTGATAGAAACAGTATAGTTTAGGTTTCCTTGGAATAATTCCGTAAAAACTTCATCAATAATTTTTATTAAATCAACTTCATTTAATAAAGAATCGGAACCAATAATATCAGCATCACACTGGTAAAACTCTCTATATCTTCCTTTTTGTGGTCTGTCTGCTCTCCAGACTGGTTGTATCTGGAATCTCCTAAAAGGAAATGTAATGTCGTTTTGATTTTGAACAACATAACGCGCAAAAGGAACGGTTAAATCATAACGCAGTGCTTTTTCAGCGATAGATTTAGTAAGTCCAGTAGAGTTTTTTTCTTGCAATGCTTTTTTATCAGCTTTAGCTAGATAGTCACCACTATTTAAAACTTTAAAAATAAGTTTGTCGCTTTCATCACCACCAGTTCCTATCAGTGTTTTAAGGTTCTCTACAGCTGGAGTTTCTATCTGTTGGAAACCATATTTTTTATATACATCTTTAATTGTATCAAAAATATAATTCCTTCTAGCCATCTCTATAGGCGAAAAATCTCTGGTCCCTTTTGGTATGCTTGGTTTATTACTCATTATCTAATAATCAGCTGCTAAATTAATAATCTAATTACCAGTTTGCAATGGAAACTTTTTAATTTATTAATCGTTAAAATCATATTGCCAATAACTTAGAAACCACTCTTAATACCATTATCTTCGGGGTTTAATAATTTTTGTTGAATGATATTTTATTTTAGATTCCTTACACTTTTATTGTCTATTTCGCTGACTATTAGCATTTTTGGTCAAGAAGGAACTCCTTTAATTACCAATTTTACCCTTGGAGAAACAAGCATTGACAATGAATCTTGGGCAATGGCTCAGGATAACGAAGGGCAAATGATGTTTGCTAATAGAAGGGGAATTGTTTCATTTGATGGAATGAAGTGGACTACCATTTTAACTCCTAGTGTGCCATTAAGTCTGTATTTTGATGATGATTCTGATCAAATATTTGTAGGCTGCAAAAACAATATCGGTCTTTTGGTTAAAGGTGATGATGGAGTATATCAATATGCATCTTTAGTAGCTGGAGGAAGAAGTGTTGGTGATATTGAAACGATTACAGCTCTAAATGGTGAAATTTATTTTTACAGCAGTCAATATATTTCTAGTTTTGATGTAGAAACAAAAAAAATAAAACAATGGCCAGCTGAATCTGGTCAGCCTTACACTGGTTTCTTTACTAATAAGCAAGATGTTTACGTAAATATTGAAAAACTAGGACTTCATGTGCTTAGGGGTAAAATAAAATCACCAGTAAGAGGAGGAGAAAAATTATTTGATACTCAGATTAAGTTTTCTTTAAAATACAATAAATTTCAAGTTTTAATTGGTACGAGTCAAGATTCATTATACATTTTTAGTGGATCTAAATTACTTCCTTTTGTAATTGAATCTAACGACTACATTCATGAAAGTATTTTATCAGGAGGTATAAATATTGACTCTGAAAGTTTTGTGCTTTCCACAATTACTGGTGGTTGTATAATAATAGATAAAAAGACAAGAAAGACTACTTTCACCTTAAACTATCAAACAGGTTTGCCTGATGATGAAATATATTCTATGGGTATAGATCAAAATAATGGTTTATGGCTGTTGCATGAGTATGGAATGAGTAGGGTCGATTTGAGATTACCCATACGTAATGTGAATCATTATCCAGGTTTAGAAGGGAATTTAACTTCTATTATTGAGGTTGACTCATTAATATATGTTTCTACCAGTGAAGGGGTTTATTTTTTAGCAGAAGTTAAAAATTATGAGGAGATTGAAGTTCTTGTAAAGAAAAACAGGATTAATCGTGAAAAGGATAATATTTATAGTTCAGCGGGATTAAAAAATGAAGTTTCTAAAGAAACCGGTATTGATAATAGTTTAGAGAAAAAGGAAAAGAAAAAAGTAAATATTTGGAACAAAATTTTCAAGAAAAAAAAGAAGAAAAAGAAAAATAAACGAAAGAATAAAAAAGAACACTCTGAAGAGATTTTAGAAGAAGAGTCGGTATTAGAGATTCAATATTTAGAAGAAAAAACAGACTTAATAGCGAAATTAAAAAACCTGAAAAGTGAAAATTTTAAATCAGCTACAAAAAATGCAGAATATGAATCGAAAAAAGTATATGCATTACAATCAATTAGTCATAAATACAATAGGATAGAAGGAATAGACGGAAAAGCAAAACAGCTTTTATCTTACAGAAAGGTATTGTTAGTTGCTGCAAATACAGGTTTGTATGAGATTGATAAACTTGAATCAAGACAGATAATAGCCGATAGGTATATTAACTTTATTTATCAATCTAAAAATGACCACAACAAATTTTATGTCGGAACTTCAAATGGCTTGTTGGTATTAAGAAATATTGATAATAAATGGGTTGTTGAAGATAACTTAAGTGAGTTTAGCGAAAATGTCTATTCTGTTTTAGAGTTAGATAGAAATAATTTATGGGTTGGGTCTGAAAATGTTGCTTATAATATTTTGTTCGATAACGCAGGTTACCCTGTAAAAATAAAGCCCTATACTTTTAATACTGATTTTACTGAAAGAATTTTGGTAAGAAGTGTTTTTAATATTCCTTATTTTTTCTTGTCAACTGGACTATATAGTTACGATGCTGAAAAGGATTCTATTGTTTATAATTCTAAAATAAATAAGAGTTTTGAAGGACAGTCCAAATACATTTTTTCTCAAAAAAATATTACCTGGATATTTAATAAGTTTAAATGGGTGAATTTGCATGAGCAATCTAAATATGAGAATCTGCCCGAAGAATTCTTGGAGCTTTTTAATGATATTAGTAATATTTACGTTGATTTGGATAATAACATGTGGATTATTGATAACAATAATTCAATTTATAAAATAGTAAGCGATCACGTAAAATATAACGAGATATTTGATGTTTATTTAAATTTTATTCTCGGAAAAGATGGTAGATTATTATCTAAAAATAAATTAGAGCTAAATTCTGATCAAAATTCATTGCAATTTAACATTTCAGCACCTTATTTTGTTAGGGCAAATGCTATTAATTTTCAATATTATTTAGAAGGTTTAACTACCGGTTGGTCAGAGTGGAGTAAAGATCATGATATACGTCTGCCATATTTGCCGCATGGAGATTTTGTTTTACATATTAGAGCTAAGAACATCTTAGGAAAAGAAACAACAGCAAAAACTTTTAATTTTTCTATTTCAACTCCATTTTACAAAACTTGGTGGTTTTACTCTATATGTGGCATAACTTTATTGTTGTTAGGTGCTTTAATTCTGAAAGTAAGAGAGAGGCAATTAAAACTTCAACAAAAAGAGTTAGAAGAAAAGATTGCTATTAGAACATCACAATTGCAAAAAGAAAAAGGAAAAACAGAAGAACTTTTGTTGAATATTTTACCTGAAAGAACAGCAGAAGAACTTAAGAAATTTGGTAAAGCAGAAACACGAACGCATGACTTTGCGTCAGTATTATTTACTGATTTTAAAGGGTTTACCTTTTTGGCAGAAAAACTATCGCCTAAAGATTTAGTAAATGAAATTGATTTTTGTTTTTCAGCGTTTGATGATATTGTTGGTAAATATTATGTGGAAAAAATTAAAACAATAGGTGATGCTTATATGTGTGCGGCAGGGGTTCCTGAAGAAAATCAAAGTAATCCGATTTTAATAACTTTAGCTGGTTTAGATATTGCAAATTTTATGGATGCATATATTGCAGATCGGACTAAAAATAAATTGCCGTACTTTGAATTAAGGATAGGAATTCATACAGGATCTCTTATCTCTGGAGTTGTAGGAAAGAAAAAATTCGCTTATGACATTTGGGGAGATACTGTTAACACAGCATCAAGACTTGAATCAAGTGGAGAAGTTGGTTTAGTTAATGTATCTGAAGTAACATATAATGCAATTAAAGAATATTTTCATTGTGAATATAGAGGAGAAATTAAGGCAAAGAATAAAGGAGAAATTGCAATGTATTTTGTTAAAAGAATTAATGGAAAATATGCAAAGGATAAAGATGGTAAAATACCAAATGAACAATTTAAAAAGATACTAAAGTTGTAATGTTAGACTTTAAAGGAGCCAAAAAATATATAATTAATCGGTTAGAAAAGGATTTAAATCCTAGTCTACATTACCATGGGTTACACCATACTTTAGATGTTTATGAGGTGTCTACTGAGATTGCAAAAAGTGAAGGTATTTCAGATGAAGATACTATTCTGCTTAATACTGCAGCTTTATATCATGATGCGGGTTTTTTGTTTAGGTACTTAAATAATGAGGTTTCAGCTGTAAAATTAGTTAAGGATATATTGCCTTTATTTGGTTATAAAACTGCTCAAATAAAAATTATTGCTGAGATAATATTAACAACTAGAATAGAAAAAAGACCTCAAACGTTACTTGAAAAAATAATGTGCGATGCAGATTATGATTATCTAGGTAGGGGAAGTGAGGAAACTCTAAAAATAGCAGATACATTAAGTAAGGAACTTTCTGAAAATGGTTTTCCATTTACGGACGAAGAATGGAATAGTATTCAGCTTAAGTTTTTAAAAAAGCATGAGTATTACACTGAGTCATCCTTAAAGTTAAGGAGGCCTTACAAGTTAGAATACTATGATTATATAAAATGCTCTAAAGCTTGAAATTTAGGGCTTTTTATATCATCTAAAAAGGAAAATATTATTTGAATTTGATACTCTTGATTAGTTCATTTTCAATAATAATAGCATCTGCTTTATCATTAGAGTTTATCCAATTTTTAATACTATTTAATAAGTACACTGATTTTTTGTCTTCAATGGTATTAGCGGTTGTATTTAAAACAGAATATTCCTTTGAAGGTAAAGAAAGGAAATAAATAGGTTTACCGAAAGAGTTTACTGTTCTAGCAGTTCTATTTTTTTGTTTTTTTGAATACTTAATAAAAGTGATGGTTTTACCTTCCCTAGTGAGAATGCCATCAAATTCTGAAGAATTAAATTTTTCAAAAGCAATTTTAAATCGATCTTCTAAAGACGAAACATTCTTTAAATCATCTTCATTCAATCTTACAGAACCTACACTTGTGAATTCAGAGTTTGGTAAAGAAAGGAAGTGAATATCCTTGTTGTCAATAGACTTAACAGTAAAGTTGTCTTGAGCTAAAACAAACGATAAATTGATTATACAGGCAATTATTAATAATAGGTTTCTCATTTTTTTATTTTTTAGTTGAATATTGTAAATGTTCCTTTGTGTGTTTTGTTTTCAGAATTATTTAAATCAATAACATAATAATAAGTTCCAGCAGGTGCTCCATTTCCATTCCAATCATTTTTATATCCATCTTGTTCTAGAATTTTATTACCCCATCTATTAAAAATAACAAGACGGTTATTAGGGAAAAACTCTAAATTTTCAAATACTAGTGTTTCATTAAAAGAATCTCCATTTGGAGTAAATACGTTAGGTGTAACTATATTACAAGCTATAACTAAAACATCTACATTTGAAGATTGTTGCATATTACAATCATCCGTAACAGTTAAAACAACATTATTTATACCAGCTATTAAAGATGAGTATGTTGCTGGGTTTCCAGTGTACGAATTCACGCCATCAGTCCAAGAGTAAGAGTATGGAGGTATTCCCTCTGATGCATCAGAGGGAAGTTCAATAGTTTCTCCAACACAAACAGAATCTATAGGTAATATTCTTACAACCATAGGAATGTATAGGTCATAAGATATATACATATCTGCAGGAATTTGATTGAGACAAACATCTGTAACAGTTAATGAAACCGTTTGATTAGCATTTACGGTAAAGTTGATTGTGTTATCATTGTCAGAAGATGCATTCCAGCTATATGCATATGGCATCGTTCCGTTTGCTAAAGTAGCAATGACCTCTACATCGTAGGATTTATTTGGACAAGGAAGTGAAATAGAATCTGTTAAGCTCAAAGTCATTGGGGTATAATCTACAGTTACTATAATAGTGTCAGTGTCAGTAGAAGCATTACATATATTAGTTGCTGTTACATAATATGTTATTGTTGAAACAGGTGAAACATTAAGAACACTATCATTATCTATAACAGTTCCTCCAATCTGATTAAACCATTCATAATCATATTGAGCACCTAAACTATCTGGAAATGCATTAATAGATATTGGTTGCCCTTCACAGTATAAAATAGTATCATTAGAAGTACTAATACTTGCCTGCTCATCATTAACATATACATTTATTGTGTCTAAAGTTGTAGTAAGGTTACAACTATCAGTAACATACAAATAATAAGTTCCAGAAACCATACCATCAACATTAACGGTACTTATTCCATGTAAACTGTCTGTTTGGATGGTGTCATTTGCTGCATCAACCCAGTTGTATATAAAGGGCGCAACAGCGCCAAAAGCTTCAGCATTTAAATCTATATTAGGTAAAGAGCAAATTGTTGTATCTGGAGCATTCACTACTAGATTGGGAACATCTAATATTAAAAAGGAACCGGTTGTAAATGTGGTATCACCACATGCATTAATATTCATGTAAGAAATAATAACAGTATCCTGTCCATTACCATCTGGACCATCAATTAATGGTGTGATAACTATTGCTATAGAATCTTGACCTGCTAAAAAAACAACACTATCTGCAATAAAGTTGTAATCTATACCATTATCAGCATCTCCAGATATTTCAAAAGAGATTACTAAGCTATCTGTAACATCTGTTCTGGTAAAACTAATTACAGCTTCACTACATCCTTCTATTACAACTGGCATTCCATTAACTATGTCTAATGTTGGTACAGCTATGTTAATCGCTATTTCATCAGAACTAAAACTAGAACCTTCTAAAAATACACCAGTATCTAAAGTTCCATCTTGACAATCAGAAATAGCTAATTTAAAATGATAAGTACCTCCACATTGAACAGCATATTTAATAGTGATAACTGTTGTAAACCCATTAAAACCGTTATTAACTTCATTTGGGTTATCAACATAGAATTGATTATTTAGGTTAGATAGTACTTATTGTTATTGGGTCTATAGTTCCAGGTACTTGAGCAATATTAATCGCTCCATTAGGAAAAGATCCTGGAGATGCATAAGGGCCAGCAATGCCCGGACCACTAACGAAAAATGCGAAAATGTCATTAAAGTCAGAGTCAACCCATTGAAGATATTCATCTGATGCAAAAACAAATCTAAATTCAATTGAGTCTCCTTGAGGAGTAAAGTCAAATTCTAAGGCAGCTGCATCTTGGGATGAATTAATTCCAGCTCTTATTGTCTGAGCAATAGTTAGCAGGTCAGGATCTCCTGGATTCCCAAAATTAGTACTTAATACTCCTCCGTTCGCGATGTCATTAATGTTTCCTGAGGAAATAACAATTCCAGAATCCAATCCTAAAGCAGGGTTGAGGGTATTTCCATTATTAAAAAATCCAATTTGATTTGCATCTCCTGTAAACTGAATACTATCTGCTATAACACCCTGTCCTAAAAGTACATTGTTTACTAAATTTGCAGCTGAATTGTATGGTGGATTGTTTGATGTTGTTATTTGAGCGTTAGCCTTTCCAATGAATACAAAAAGAGACACTAAAATTGTTAAGACTATTTTTTTCATGTGGGTTGTTTTTAATAAAGACTCTATGTTTCTCTATAGAGTTGCACGAAAATAAAAAAAAATCGAGCAATTTAAGTTCATAAATTGCTCGATTACTGAAGTGCTAAAAGTGGCTATGCTCTATTTTACCAACTTCTTATATTTAAATCGAGTAGGTTCATTTCCTAAACGTTTTCTTCTGTTTTCTTCATAATCAGAATAAGAACCTTCAAAATATACAACTTCTGAGTTACCTTCAAAAGCTAAGATATGTGTACAAATTCTATCTAAAAACCATCTATCGTGAGAGATAACAACAGCACATCCTGCAAAATCTTCTAAACCTTCTTCTAGTGCTCTAATAGCATTTACATCTAAATCATTTGTTGGCTCATCTAACAAAAGAACGTTTGCTTCTTGTTTAATAGCCATTGCTAAGTGTAAACGATTTCTTTCTCCTCCTGATAGGGTTCCTACCTTTTTATTTTGATCTCCACCCTGGAAATTAAAACGAGATAAATAGGCTCTTGAGTTGATTGTTTTACCACCAAATTCCATCATTTCTGTTCCTCCAGAAAAGACTTCAAAAATGGTTTTGTCATCTAATAAATCTTCGTGCGACTGATCTACATAACCAATCTTTACTGTGTCACCAACTTTAAATGTTCCTTTGTCTGGAGTTTCTTCTCCCATTATCATTCTAA
>CAJWVX010000096.1 GCA_913048175.1 uncultured Flavobacteriales bacterium
TTACTTTTTGCTTTGCTTTGGATTCTTGCTCTATTGCTAATTGTTTATTATGCTCTGCATCATCAATAGTCTTTTGCTTTTCATACGCATACTTGGCTTCTTGTTGTGCTGTAGCTTTTTGAGTTGCTTCGTTATTTATACTATCTCTCATTTGTATGTACAGCTCATAAAGTTGCATAGCTAATTGGTGCTTGCCTTGCTTTTTAAATAAGGAACTTAAATGAGAGGAGGAAATTGATATCCATTTAGGAGAACCCACTTCACGGGCTAATTTTAAACTTCTTTGCAAGTTTATTTCTGCTGAAGCGAACATTCCTTGCTCTATTTCTAATGCTCCAATATTGATTAAGGAATTAGCTATTCCTACTTTGTTCCCTATTTCTTCTCTTATCTTAAGCGATTGATTGTAGCACTCTAAGGCTTTGAGGAGTTCTCCTTTTTTATTATAAATACCCCCAATATTGTTTAAGGAAAGAGCTATTCCTTTTTTGTTTCCTACCCCTTCCTCTATCTTAAGAGATTTATGGTAATATTCCAAGGCTTTGGGAATATCTCCTTGAGCGGAATAAAGAGATCCAATATTGTTTAAGGAAATAGCTGCTCCACTTTTGTCACCTATTTCTTCATAAATCTTAAGCGATTTATGGAAGTTCTCCAAGGTTTTGTATACATCCCCTTGACCTTTATAAATAATTCCAATATTGTTTAAGGAAACAGCTATTCCTTTTTTGTCACCTATTTCTTCTCTTATTTTAAGTGATTTATAATTGTAATCCAAGGCTTTGGGGATATCTCCTTGACCTTTATAAATAGTCCCAATATTACTTAAGGATTGAGATATTCCTGATTTGTCTGCTATTTCTTCCTGAATGGTAAGAGATTTATGGTAGTACTCTAATGCTTTGGGGATATATCCTTGAATATGATAAATATACCCAATATTGTTAAGGGCACTAGCCAAAGAAAATAGAAGGCTTTTTTTAATTGAGGAAGAAGGATTTTTAATAAGCGCTTTTTGAATTATTTCGTGTTGATAGAATTGGTATTTGCTCCAATCATTGTGCATCATATTTTCACAAATATAATTTAATGCCTTTATTTTACTGGTATCATCTTTAGCTTTATAATATTCTTTTAAAGAAGTCTCTATTAATTTTTTGTCATCTTCTGTAAGGGCATCTAAATCTAAACTATCTACTAAATAATATACTTTATCGGCATAATTTTGGGAAAAGCATTGTTCACTCGTAAAGAGAGTTAGCAATGTAATTAACACACCCCCAACCCCTCTCAAGAGGGGAGTAATTTGTTTTAAGTTTTTCATCTTATTCATCAAACAGATTCCACACTTCAATTTGTAGATCCCCAGTCAAGCTGAGGATGACAATAATTGTCAGTGCGAACACCGCACCTACCCGCCAATACTTATCATTGCTCTATTCTTAGTATTCTTTTCTTTGTCAAAAAAGTCTTCATCAGAAATCATTCCTCCACGCGATTTCTTTTTAGGGTAAACTGCTTCTAATATATGAGGAACAATATCTTCTCCAGCTCTTAATGGAGTTAGCAAGTTTGTTTCTTCAGCAGAAAACAAACAATTTTTAATTCTACCATTAGCTGTTAAGCGTATTCTGTTGCAACTATCACAAAAAGGGTTAGAAACTGTACTAATTACCCCAAAAGAACCTTTATATCCTTTAATTCTATAATTTTTAGTGGTATCATGCTTCTTATCTTCTAACTTAATAATCTCGCTTTCAGCATAATTTCCATTTACTTTTTCTAACACATCTTTTAAACTAACCACTTTACTTGTATCCCATTTATTACCATCAAATGGCATAAACTCTATAAAACGGAAAGACAGGTTTTTATCTTTGGTGAATTCTATAAAATCAACAATCTCATTATCATTGGTTCCTTTAATCAACACCGCATTAATTTTAACATTAAAGCCAGCCAAAATACATTGGTAGATGTTGCTCATTACTCTATCGTAATAATCTCTACGCGTCATCAATTCAAACTTGTCTTTATCCAAGGTATCTAAACTAATGTTGATGTCTTTAACACCACACTCCTTAAATAAATCAATGTATTTATCCAATAGTATTCCGTTGGTAGTTATTCCCAAGGATATTGGTAAAGCAGTAAGCTCTCTAATTATTTTCTCAATGTTCTTTTTAATTAAAGGTTCTCCGCCAGTTAATCTGATTTTGTTTACACCGAGCGCTACAAACTCTTTGGCTAAAACAATAATCTCTTCATGCGTTAACACATTTTCTTTTTCTGAAAGTTCAATACCTTCTTCTGGCATACAATAGAAACACCTTAGGTTACAACGTTCTGTTAACGAAATTCTAAGGTAGTTGTGTATTCTACCAAATTGGTCTTTTATGTTTTGTGTATTTTTCAAATCTTAAAATGCGCTTTAGTTTGTGCTAAACATCTTTCAATCATTACAAGTGCTTTATCAATGGTTGCAATTTTAGTTCTAAAAGAAAGAACCGCCATTCTAATAACATACTTCCCTTCAATTTTAGTAGAACTTAAAAATACGGTCCCATCTTCATGAATCAAATTCATTAACTTCACATTAAAATCATTCTGATCTATTTCAGTTTCTGGATACCAAAAATAACTTACTGATAAATCTGGCTCTGGTCCTAAATTAAAACCAATTGCTGAAAGCTTGTTTCTAAAATAAGTAGTCAATAAGAGCTTTTCATCTAAACAAGCCACAAAAGGCTCTATCCCGTGCAAGTTTAAAGGCAACCACATTCTTAACCCTCTAAAATGTTTGGTTAACTCTGGTGAAACATCTGCAGGGTTAATCTGATCATTAGCTAATGAATCTTGCATATAGTTAGCAGTATAATGATGTGAATGGAAAACTGCTTCTTTATCCTTTACTAAAACAGCACCTAATCCATAGGGTAAAAACAATCCTTTATGAGGATCAATTACCAAAGAATCTGCCATCTCTATTCCCTTAAACAAGTGTTTTTTTGATTCACTTAAAATGAAAAAACCACCATAAGCCGCATCAACATGGTACCACAATTTATTTTCTTTAGCAATGTTTCCAATTATTTCTAAAGGATCTACCGCTCCTGTATCTGTTGTTCCTGCAGAGGCAATAATCATAAATGGATTTAATCCATCTTGAATATCCTTTGCAACAACTGTCTTTAATTTTTCTGAATCAATTCTAGAATAACCATCCAACTCTAGTAATCTAATTTGAACATCTTCTAACCCGATAATTCGGATTGCTTTATGAATACAGTGGTGTATTTGTGGACTCAAATAAATAACACTTTGTGTTACTCTTTCGTTTTTAATTTTATGTTTATCTCTTGCAGCTGTTAAAGCAATTAAGTTTGCTATAGATCCACCAGATGTTAAATTCCCAATAGCATTCATTGGAAAATCAAAAACAGTCTTCATCCAATTTAACAACTCATTTTCTATTGTTACAGCTCCAGGAGAGCCATAATACATTCCAGCATATTCATTAGTAATACTAGCTAAAGTATCCCCTAAAGCTGCAGTGTAAATCCCTCCTCCAGGAATATAACCAATATGCCCGCCAGATGCAGCACTCAATCCTTTTCCTACAACTTCATCATTATATATTTCTAATAATTGGGTTAATGTCTTTTTTTGAGGATGTATACTCAACTTTTGAGCATCAGCATCACCAATATTATATGCTTTATTCGTTTCAATAGTTTCGATAAAACCATTAGTAAACTTTTGCAACTCATTTGCATAATTGTTTCTCTCTTCTAAAGAAGGTTCAAGAGCAGCAGAAACATTTTCTAAAGCTCTAATGTTATCTAGTAAATTTTCCATATTTCTAATTGATTACCAAAGATAGTTCATTAACTTCAATATTTTAACCACTGTTCATACATATTGATAACTGATAAAAATCATTCATTTAGATAATAGCTTTTACACTAAGATGACTAAGTTTACAACATCATATAAATTGAAGTTATTATGGAAATTTACGAGCAATTAAAAGAGAAATATAGTGCTATAGGTCAGGATGTAGATGTTCATTTAAGAGGATTATTGCACGGAAAGCCTATTACTTACTGGGATTACATACAAACTGATGCGTTATTAGGTTTACAAACTCAAAGAACCACTCAGCCTGATGAAATGGTGTTTATCATGTATCATCAAATCAACGAGTTGTTGTTTAAAATGATTCTTTGGGAAATTGAACAAGTAGCAGAGAAGGAAGTATTAACTGCAGATTTTTTTGCTGAACGTTTAGATAGAATTAGTCGCTATTTTGATATGCTTTCTTCCTCATTTACCATTATGGGAGATGGAATGGAAGTTGAACAATACATGAAGTTTAGAGACACGTTAACTCCTGCAAGTGGTTTTCAAAGTGCTCAATATAGAATGATAGAGTTTGCCTCTACCGAGTTGATTAATTTAATTGATATTCGTTTTAGAGATACTATTGATAGAGATACTCCTTTTAGTCATGCTTTTGAACATTTATATTGGCAAGCTGCAGGAAAAAATCACAAAACAGGAGAAAAATCAGCTTTACTCTTTAATTTTGAAAATAGATACATGGAAGACTTTATAACTTTCATGAAAAGATACAATACGCTTAACCTGTGGACTAAATTCAAATCTTTACCTTCTGAAACACAAGAAGATGTGAAATTAGTTAACGCTATGAGACATTATGATCACACCGTAAATGTTCTATGGGTTATTGCACATTTAAATTCTGCATCAAAATACCTGAATAGTGGAAAAGAATCTGCTCCTGCAACTGGTGGTTCTGATTGGCAAAAATACATGCACCCTAAATATCAAAAAAGAATTTTCTTTCCAGAGCTTTGGAGTGAAGATGAATTAGAAAATTGGGGAATAACTAATTTAGAAGGGCACGAGATTATTGAAGAGGAAGATACAGAAGCTTAAAAAACAAAAACCGTTCAGAAATGAACGGTTTTTTTATGCTTTTTAATTCCCCCACAACCCGGTTTCTCTTTTAAAAGAATACTGTTTTGTCTTTTCATTTTCCAGTTTAATATCCAACTCTGTTTTGTGTTTAGAAACATGTTGTTTTTGTCCACCATTTTTTTGGATGATATAACTACTGAATAATCGCTTAAGAAAAACATCCTCATAAGAAACTCTTCCGTCTTCTGAATTTTCTTTTTCAGGAACTTCTGTATTCACTAAAACATTTCTGATATTAGGAAAGTAAAGCCAAAACAGCTGTTTGTAACCTAATACATTTCCATTCTTATCAAGCTTTATCTTTACTGGACAAAGCCCAACTATTCTAACATCAATTTTAGAGTATTTGGAATCGAAAAACCAATCTTCTTTTAACCAATATTTCATGACACTTATACTCTCTAAATTTTGATAAATTAACTTTCCATTTTTATCCAATACAGAGTCTCCCACAGAATTAATTATTTGGTTGACCGTTAACTCTTTAGAAAAATCATCTTCAAAAGTATCATAAGCTTTTAAACTCCCATTCATCAAATTTGAATAAAAGACATCATATAAAGAGCAATTTGCTTTGTCTTTTCCTTTAGAAAAGTACAAGTCTTGGTTAGCTGTTTCCGTTAAATCAATCTCTCTCCACAACCTCCTGTGCCACATCACATCTCTTTCATCAATAATTGGCAATGGTTCTGAAATATATAATTTTGTTGCACCTAAAACCTTTATGTTATCACAATTTTGAGAAAACACATTTGTAAATACAATAGAAGTAAATAACACAAAACAGAAGTAGTTAACTATTCTCATCTTCAAAAAAAAGTATAATAAATAGTCTTTTAACGAAAAGGAAAGTAATTTGTTGTTCTTTTAGGAGTGTGTTCTAAATGAAGTCGTTTTTTTTCATTATTCATTATTAAATATTACAAAATTCATTTTGTTCCCAATAAAATTGCACGAAATATCGATCTGAATGATATTTATAAGAAACCTATCTCTTATATTTCATTAATAGATTTGGGTAATCTGAGATAATACCATCCACACCACGTTCTACTAATTTTTCAATTGTTTCTTCATCATTAACGGTCCAAACATGTAGTTCTTTACCCATTGCATGCACTCTATTAATTATTTTCTCTGTTGCATAGGCATGTTTTACAATAATCTCATCTACAAAGTGGTAACGTCTTAATGGCTTAATATTCATCCCTTTATCCCAAGACAAAGGTAAATTAGCGTGCTTGCCAACAAAGAGTTTTCCTATTCTAATTTCTGGATCTAACTTATGAACTCTAAAAATTGCTCTATCGTTAAAGGATATAACTTTACACCAAGCTTTAGCATCATTACTCTTAATAACATTCACAATGTGACGTTCGATGTTAGGGTAGTACATAAAACTGTACTTGGTCTCAATCAACAATTCAGCTCTTCCACTAATCAGCTTTATGACCTCATCAAGAGTAGGAACCTTTTCTTTAATGTAATATTTATTGAATTTATACCCAGCACTATGCTTTAGAATTTCTTCATAGGTTTTTGCTTTAACATAACCAACCCCAGTAGTTGTTCTCCGTAAGGTTCTATCATGTAATACAATTACAACATTATCTTTAGTTTGTTGCACATCAATTTCTATCCTATCAACACCTAAATCTAGTGCTAATTGAATAGATGCCAAGGTGTTTTCAGGAGCTAAACCTCCTGCACCTCGATGGCCTGTAACTGTAATTTTGTTTTGAGTTGCCAATTTATTTTACAGGAAAGTAAATATTAATTCTTCGAACTTCTTCAGCAATGGTAGTTGGATCATCAATATAAACTTCCCAACTGTTTCCGTTTACTTCATAACCATTATCCTTGATATAAGCGATTAATTCGTCATAAGTAGCTTTCAATCCTAAGGGAGAACCAACATGTACCGTTTTTAATGCTTTACCTGCATAAGTTTCTCCTTTTTCAATTCTTCCAAAAACTTCCATTCCTTCAGGTAATTCTGCAACAATAGCTACATCAAACTCACACATCATTTCGGCTAAAGAAAACTTTTTAGTAATTGACATTGGAGCCTCAGTCATTTCAATTTGAGCAACACTCATTAAAGCCATAATTTCTCCGAAAGCAGTTTCTATTTTAGTTTTCACTTCCGTAGGTATTAAACTTGAGCTTTCAGGAATAAATAAAATCGACTTTGATTCTACCATTTCTTCAGAAACTTCCATTTTTGATTCTGACTCTATATCTATAGGATCTTCAACAGCAGCAAGTTCTTCATCTATAAGAGGATCAGAACCTTCTTGTCCACAAGAAAATATTGTTATACTAATATAAATTAAGAATATGTATTTTACTACTTTCATAAGAATCCGTTTTTAGATAACTAGTTCAAATATAATATATTTAAACTAACTCTTGTTCTGAGTAATCTTTCAATTCATTGTAAACACTATCTCTCTCAATTGGTTGTCTGTTTACATCATTTATTAAAGCTACCATTTGATCACTAGTCATTACTGGTTTTTGCTCTTCAACTCCAGCCATACTATAAATTTTGGTTGAATCATCCACAGTACCATCAATATCATTTACGCCAAAAGACAATAATAATTGGGTAGTTTTTCTACCAATCATAGGCCAATAAGCTTTAATGTGATTAAAATTATCTAAATAGATTCTTGCAATAGCATACATCTTTAAATCATCAATAATACTTATCTCTTCTATGTGAGACATTTGATTGTTTCCATTTCTAAATTTCAATGGAATAAATGCGTTAAACCCTCCAGTTTTATCTTGTAACTCTCTTAACCTATTCATATGATCAACCAAATGTTTTGGTTCTTCAATATGTCCATAAAGAATAGTTGCGTTAGAAGGCATTCCAACATTATGAGCTGCTTCGTGCATTTCTAACCATTGTTCACCTGTACATTTATCTTTACAAATCTTTTCTCTGATCTCTTTATCAAAAATCTCAGCTCCACCACCAGGCAAAGAACCTTGTCCTGCATCTTTTAAAACAGTTAAACATTCTTCATAACTTACTTTAGCTTTACGAGCCATATAATCTAACTCAACAGCGGTAAATGCTTTAACATGTAAATCTGGTCTAATCTCTTTTATTTTACTAATAAGATTCTTAAAGTAGTCTAATCCCATTTTTGGATGCACTCCTCCTACAATATGAACTTCTGTAATGTCTTTTCCTTCATAAGCTTTTATTGCATCAATTATTTCTTCTTCACTTAATTCCCATGCGTCATAATCTGCTTTGTTTCTTAAATACTTAGAATAGGCACAAAACTTACAGTCAAACACACAAATATTTGTTGGTTCAATATGAAAATTCTTATTAAAATAAGTTTTGTTTCCATGTCTTCTTTCTCTGATATGATTGGCTAAAATTCCTAAATAACTCACCTCAGCATTCTCAAACAAATAAACACATTCTTCAAAAGTAATTCTCTCTTCACTATTTACTTTATCTGCTATACCTATCAAGGTAATATCTGTAATTGATTTTTTTAATAACTCTATCGACATCTATCCAAAATTTGTATACTACAAATGTACTTATTCTGCATAAAAAAAGAGCCCTGATTTCACAGGACTCTTTAAACTAATAATTAACTAATATCTATTTTGACAAAATTACTTTTTTAGTAATAACATCATTTCCAGTTTTCACCTTAACAAAGTAAACTCCATTTGGTTGATTATTCATATCAACAGTAAATAGTTGTGTGTTTTTTGTAGCGTTAAAAACTTCAGCTCCTAACATATTATAAACTGAAACAGTAGATAATTCTATTGTTGTAAGCCCAAAATTTAAAGTTCCAATTGAAGGATTCGGATATATTGATAATTGACCAATGTTTCCTGAAATTTCATTATTTCCAGTTACCGAAGTACACAAAATTGGGAATATTGCTAAAGCAACATCCATACTCCAAGAATCAGGATTTTCTTCAAATGCATGCCAAGAATTATCTCCCCATAATTCCCAAGCAGTTCCTTGCCCTGCAAATAAATCTACACTATCTGAACTATGAATCAACGCTATAGAATCTTGAGGTGATCCATTAGAAGAAAACTCAATTCCTAAAAAGTAATTATTTGTTACACTAACAGCTGCATTAAATGTTACACTTGTTTTTGTTGGATATAAATTTAAAGAACTGATATTAATTGTTTTTGAAGCTAATTCAGTTCCAGGTGAACCAGAAGTTCCATCCCAAATTTTAACATCAATTGTTCCAGATCCAGAACCATCGTGATTTTTTGCAAAATAAAATTCAGCACCAGTAATTTCATAACCACTTGCTGGTACACTATAAAAATCAGCTTTACCTATATCATCATAATCATTATGTCCAGATACCCAACCCCAACCAGCAGAGCCATTTAAAGATGGTGTGAAAAATGCATCATTATAATTTGATATTGTATCACACAAAGTACTTCCTGCTGATTGAACAATAATATAACTTGTTTTAGTTTCAGTATCATTAGTTGATCCATCACCAACTTGTAAAGACACTGTATATGTACCCGTATTATTATAAGTTACAGTATGAGCACCTTGAGTAGTTGCGGCAGCAGCAGTAACACCACCTAAATTAGCAACATCAAAATCCCAATTCCAACTATTAATAGTAGCTAAAGGAGTAGAAGCATCAGTAAATATAACTGATTGACCAGCATTTATTGTAGTTATATTAGCACTAAACTCTGAAGTCAAAGCAGCAGTAGCACAATTAGTTACAGCGGAATTCAACAAGCCTGGTCTATCATTATTAATAGCAGCAGTCATTCTAGTTTTTTGACCAGCTGTAAAAGCATTCATACAGCCATCAATAACATAATCCATGTAATTCATGAACATATCACCATTTGGTCCATTACTAGTTCCTGAACAACTTGATGCTGATGGAAAATTAGGACAATTACTACTATTAGGCCCAGCTTGAAGAGGAGTATCTGCCACAAAATCAGTTCCACAACCATTACCACCACCCCATATATGCTCTAAATTTAACCAGTGACCTACCTCATGAGATGCAGTTCTTCCTAATCCAAATTGCCCACCAGTATTCCCAAAATATTGGGGATCAATGTGTACGCCTTGATTAGGAACCGAAGAAGAAGTATAAGTAAATCCTAAAATTCCACCTCCAATATCATATACTAAAATATTCAAATACTTGTCCGTATCCCAGAAATCTGCAGCACCTACTGATGTATTTGTTCCTGAAGGAGATCCATTTGCAGTTTTCCTTACAATACCTGAAGTCGCATTCCCATTCTCATCTTTATTAGCTAAACAAAATTGAATTTCAGTATCTACTGCAGAAAAAACACCTGGTGTGTTACCAGCATCAGTATTCGTTCTTCCAAAATCGGCATTTAATCTGTCAATTTGTTCAGTAACTCTAGTGTCAGGAACTGAAGAAGTGTTTTCCCATATTTGAACAACAACAGGGATAGTAATTATTGCTTTTTTTGCAGAAGCGTTATAATTATTTGAAATCCAATTTTGTAATTGTGATTCCTTTAAGGCTTTTCTTGTATCAAAAAAACCAGGATCTAAATCTCTTGCCATTTTCATAGCCTCTGTAGTGCTACATCTGTTTCCATGCGGATTTGTAAGTCTTACATTCGATTCAACTTTCACTTGCCTTTGTGCAAACATTCCAGCACTAAATAGAATAAGTCCTGAAATTAATAAAGTAATTTTTTTCATTTAGTTTAGTTTAGTTCTTGAAAATAATATTTTTAACATTATACAAACTAATCGTAACAACTATATTAATGTCATTTGATTAACGGTCGCAGATTCCGCTTTTGGTACAAAAATAAGATTCCTAATAATTAGTAATATTCTATAAAAATAATAATTCATTTTAATTTCACAAAACAGGATTATCTCTTTTACTGAAAACTCAACCTAATAAATTATTTCATAAAGCAACCTTTTAATAGAATGAACCGTCTAAATAGTGGAGATCGTTTTAAAGTTAATTAGATAGGTAGTTATAAAGTAAGCATAGTCTCCATACCTTTAAATTTTAAAAGTCCCGTTAGCGGGACTTTTTTAATTAAATAACTTGCCAGGATTCATTATATGGTTTGGATCAAATAGTTTTTTAATCTCTTTTTGGATCCTTAGTTCTACACTACTAAAAGGAATGTCCATGTATTCTTTTTGAACATAGCCAATTCCATGCTCTCCAGAAATAGTTCCCTTTAATGATATACAGACTTCAAAAATTTCTCTAATTCCACTAGATAATTTATTGTCCCAATCATCATCAGACATATCACCTTTTATGATATTAACATGCAGGTTTCCATCTCCTGCATGCCCGTAGCATACAGATTTAAAACCATAAACTTCTCCAATAGATTTTACTGATTTTAAGAGTCTAGGCAATTCAGCCCTTGGAACAACTGTATCTTGTTCTTTATATATTGATTTAGATTTAACAGCCTCACCAACTATTCTTCTAATTTTCCACAACTTATCCTTTTGAACTGAATCCTCAGCAAACAAAACTTCATCACAATTAAAATCTTCTAAGACTTTATAAATGGTTTCACAATCATTAAAAAGTACTTCTTGATTGTTCCCATCAACCTCTATTAAAAGATGTGCCTGAATATTTTCTGGAATTGATAGAGATTCCTCACCTAAATATTCTGCCCCCCAAATTAAAGCATCTCTTTCCATAAACTCCATTCCGGATGGAGTAACTCCAGCTCTAAAAATAGCGGAAACTGCTTCACAAGCTTCCTCTGAAGAATAAAAAGGAACTAGCATTAATAAATTATGCTTTGGGTAAGGAATTAAGCGAAACACGGCTTTAGTAATAATCCCAAGTGTTCCTTCACTACCAACAATTAATTGGGTTAAATTATATCCTGTTGAATTCTTTAAAACATTAGCACCAGTCCATATAATTTCTCCAGTTGGCAAAACAACTTCAAGATTTAAAACATAATCTTTAGTAACTCCATATTTAACCGCTTTGGGACCACCTGAATTTTCTGCTAAATTACCTCCAATAAAACAACTTCCTTTACTAGCAGGATCTGGCGGATAAAACAAACCCTTTTCTTGAACAGCATTTTGAAAAAACTCAGTAATTACACCTGGCTCAATAGTAGCTTGTAAGTTTCTTTCATCTATTTCTAAAATAGAGTCAAAACGCTCCAGAGAAAGTAGTATTCCTTTATTAACTGGTAAGGCTCCTCCGCTCAAACCTGTTCCTGCTCCCCGGGGAGTTAAAGGAATATTTTCTTTATTGCAAATTTTAAATATATCAGCTATTTCTTCTGGTGTTCTTGGTTTTACAATAACTTCCGGAAAAAATGTTAAATCCTCTGTTTCATCATGAGAGTATATTTCTAAATTTTCAGTATCATATAAAACAAAAGCATCACCAACAATACTTTTTAATTGATCGATTATAGCTGTGTTCACGATATTATATCTCATTTTAAAATGATTAAAGTTGAATTTTTACACCTCTCATGTTTAAGAAATTTGTAATGCCACGAAGATATTAAATATTCATCTTATAAAAACTTAAGGCTATTTTTATCTTAGTAAATACTGTTGATAATGCCCAAAAAAAAGATGTCTATTTTTTGTGCATTAATTAAGCTTAAATAAAAAGCTTATTTATATATTTGCAAACTGAAAATAATGGCTCTGTAGCACAACTGGATAATGCACCTCGTTACGGCCGAGGAGATTTGGGGTTCGAATCCCTACAGAGTCACAATTAAAACTAGCAAAAGCCTTTCTCGTAAAGGCTTTTTGCTTTTCTAAACTTTCCTCCATAGAGAAATCGTTGGAAAAACGATATGAACCTGACTATTTGGTAATAAAGAAAAATGTTCTCCTATCAACAATCCTAATGATTCTGAATTAATAGAAAATTACATTTATTTTATTAATAATATTCTTTCACTTACTATTTGATGATGAGAATTTTGAAAATAAAACCAGCAATATTCCTATTGCTAAAAATAGAACTGGAGCAACTGAAAATGTTTAGTTAAAAAACTGATAAAAATGCGCAATTACTACTCAAAATAATAGCCTAACTAATGAACGTTTAATACCTCTTTTTTTGTTCAAAAAATGTTAGTTAAAACTTCATTCAAATAAGTAGAGATATCTGTTCAATTCTTAATTTTATGGTTGATTATTTTGAGATTACTTCGTACCTCGCAATAATATCATTGCGAGGTACGAAGTAATCTTACTCTTAAAAAATAAAAGTAAATGTTTTTAATATTTGATACAGAAACCACGGGGCTCCCAAAGAATTACAAAGCCCCAGTAACAGATTCCGACAATTGGCCTAGAATGGTTCAAGTGGCTTGGCAGTTACATGATAATTCTGGAAAACTATTACAAGCAAAAAACTACATTATAAAGCCTGATGGTTTTGATATTCCTATTGGAGTATCAAAAATCCATGGTATTACTACAGAGAGAGCAGAAAGAGATGGACATGATTTAAAACTTGTTTTAGAAGAGTTTAAAAAAGACTTAGAAAATACGAGCTATAATGTTGGTCATA
>CAJWVX010000097.1 GCA_913048175.1 uncultured Flavobacteriales bacterium
AAGGTGTTGCCAAACAAACTTTACACGAAAAATCGTTTGAAGTAGATGAAAGAACAGCAACAACAGTAATGTTGGTTTCTGGAGGCTATCCTGAGGCTTATGAAAAAGGCAAAGTAATGACAGGTTTTGATATTATTGAGAATGGTATTGCTTTCCATGCAGGAACAAAACAAGATGGAGCTAATGTGCTTACAAGTGGAGGTAGAGTTTTGGCTTTAACTTCTTTTGGAACATCTATTGAGGAGGCTTTACAACTTTCTTTTAAAAATGCAGAAAGTATTAAATTCGAAAAGAAAAACTATAGAAAGGACATTGGTTTTGATTTACTATAGTTTTAACTTTTTCTTCTTAGGGTTTGATTGTTTGGAGCAATTTTTTAAACGGAATTAGAGGGTCAATAATTGTCAGTTATCCAGCAATAAAAGGTATTTTTTCAAGTTTAATAATGATAAAAGAGACTTTTGTTAAGCTATTAGCATGAAAAAAACACAGCCCAAACTATTGCTTCTTGTTGTTTGCCTAATGATGTTTTCATCTTGTGCTTTACATTCTTCTTTTCCTTTTGTTTGTTTTCAGAAAAAATGCAACAATCAGTATAGTAAAAGATCCAGAAAGGGTAGGTCAGGAGGAGGAAAGAAATTGAAAATATCAAAAAAGAAAATAAATAATTCGACTTCAAAGAATGGTAATGCGAGTTTTATTAAATCAAGAAAATCTCAAAACAAAAAGTAGATCTTGATATTCTGGATATGAAGATGTCGCTTTTATAAGAAAGCTTCAGGTGCTGGCATTTATTGTGAAATGAGGTAAAACGAAGATGATGTATAAAGTAGTGAGTATAATTTTTTTATTGTTGTTTTCAATTGGTGCTTCAGCACAAATACAGTCAATACCTAAAGTTGAAGTAACGCGAGAGGTTAATAAGAATTTAAAGCCTAATGGCGATTTTGATTTGTTTCAAAACTTAAGTCATCCTTTAGCAATTACTGGTGGTATTATTGTTTTAGGTGGAGCTGCAACTTATATTATTGGTTCCGAAACTAATAATAGCAATTACCAACCTGTAACTACAACGCAATATGTTGGTATTAGTTTGTTTGCTGCAGGGGCAGTTTTGTTTACGGTATTTTCTGCAGAGTGGAATGAAAGCGTTGTTAAACGTAAGAAGTCCAAAAAGAAATATGATGCTTCCGATTGGGAGACTCAATAAAAGTTAGAGATAGTAAAACAGAAGAATTATCAATTAAAATCATCTTTAAGGAGTACAACATTTGAAGATAAACTAAAACATTTTTTATGAAAAACAACATGAGTTCCGTTGATAGAATAGTTAGAGTAATAATTGCACTTATTTTTAGTGCATTATACATAACAGGAACAGTTACAGGTGTTTTAGCTTATGTGTTATTAGCTTTAGGAGGAGTATTTGTTTTAACAAGCGCTATCAACTCTTGTCCAATATATTCGTTTTTTGGTTTATCAACTTGTAAAAAGAAATAGAGAACAGTGATACCTAAGGTATCTATACTATTTCTTTAAGTTTAAAATCTACCGATTTAAGTGTTGATCTAAAATTGCAAGAAATTCTTCTTTTTTTCTTCGAGAAATAGGCACATTACTCTTATCATTCATTTCTACAAAACCACCATCTGTTTTAATTACGCCATCAATTTTGTTGAGGTTAATTAAATGAGATCTGTGCACTTTAAAAAACAAATTTTCAGGTAATATTTTCTCATAATAATTAAGACTTTTAGAGCTAGTAATTTTTTTACTTCCTTCAATAAAAATATGACAATAACTACGATCTGCCTCTATTCGGCTAATAGTATTAATATCAATATATTTAATAGAATCTAAACTTGTTATCCCTATTTTTTGATTTGTTTTTCCTTTTAATTCATTAAAAAGCAAGTCCAATTTTTGTTGGTAATCGTCTTTTAACTGATCTTCATTAGTGAGCTTGTTAAGAGCATCTTTTAACTCTTGTGGATTTACAGGCTTTAATAAGTAATCAAAAGCGCTATATTTTATTGCCTTTATTGCAAAGTGGTTATGGGCGGTAACAAAAATAGTTTTAAAGGATATCTCATTTAAAGTATCTAGGATATCAAAACTTGTTCCTCCAATAATCTCAATATCAAAAAAAACGATATCTGGTTTAATGGCGTTAATAGTTTTATACCATCAAGCACACCTGAAGCTTCACCAACAATAGTAAAGTTTTCGTTTAAGGAAAGAATTTCTTCTTTTAAACTATTTCTTAATGGAATTTCATCTTCCACAATAACAATTCTCATAAAGCTAAAGTAAGAAAATCTTATGGCTAAGACTTTGCCATTCGGAAAAGTAAAGCCACCATTAGGAGGCTTAAAATGCAGTTTGGATATTGCCTTACTATAACCTTTAAGTAGCGCTTAGATTTGGATAAAATTTAAGGTATGAAAACAATAAAACAAACGCTTGCTCTCTTTTTAATGCTCCTAATATCTAATGTAATAATAGCTCAACAAAGAGTAACTGTTTCATTAAAAGACGAAGACAATAAACCTATAGAAATGGGAAACATAATGCTTCTTTCTAAAACAGATTCAAGCTTAGTTAATGGCACTTATTTTATGGATGGAAAAGGAGAGTTAGACGTGAGCCAAACAGATGGGTTTATTAAAATTACTGCTATTGGCTATAATCAATTGTTAATTCCATTACCATCCGAAACAGGAGATAAAATTAATTTGGGAGAAATAAAATTAACAACAAATACATTAGATGAATTTACTGTTGTTGAAGATATTCCGCTTTTTGAACAAAGAAATGGGAGTACTATTGTTAATGTAGAAAAAACAATGTTATCAAGTAGTAGTAATGTTAAAGAAGTGCTTGCTAAATCCCCCGGAGTTTTGGTTAAAGATGATCAAATTGAGGTGGTTGGTAAAGGAGATGCTATTTTGTATCTGAATGGCAAAAGGATAACTATAGATCGTTTAAATAGCATTCCAGTTAGTCAATTAAAAAAGTTAGAAATTATATCAAACCCAGGGGCACAATATGATGCTGAAGGAATGGCTGTAATTAACATCAAGTTAAAAGAGAATCATTTAGAAGGACACCAAGTTAACTTATTACAACACTTTACTAAGGGTATGGGGTTTTTGTCTTATTCTGTTTTAGGTTATAACTATCAAAAAAATAAGATTTCATTAACTACAGACTTCAATATTAACCTTGGTAGTACTGGGATGAGAAACGAGTCATCCAATCGAGTAACCGGAATTAGTGACCCTTATTCTACAGAAATCGATTATAAAGAAGATATAAATTTGGCAAATGTGTCAAATGCATTAATCGGAGTAGGTTATAAAATCAATGAAAATCATTCCGTTTCTGCAGAGTATAATGGTGGTTATTGGGATTATAAATTACTTGTAAATACAATAGCACCTATTAATTATGATAGTGTAAATACTATTAATATTTTTTCAGAAAACAATGCTCAATCAATATTTACAAGCCATTCAGGCTCATTAAATTACACTGCTAAATTAGATACTTTGGGAAGTACCTTATTTTTTGGGGCTCAGGCAGCAAGTTTTTTAAGAAATCTAAATGATGTTATAGATGAGGAAGTAACGAATAATGAGACTACATCTATCGTAAAAACTAATAATTCAGGAATGGTTCAGGTGAGGGATTATGCTATACAAACAGATTTTCAAAAGACTTTAAAAAATCAATTTAGAGTTGATTTAGGAGTAAAGTATGCTGAGGTTCTTTCTGATAATTTAATGGATTTACAATCTTTTTCTAATGGTGAGAATACGGTAAGCATTGAAAATGCATTTGAATATAAAGAAACGAACCTTGCAGGCTATGGGCAACTATCTAAAAGCTTAAAAAAGAAAGAAATGGTTTTGGGAATAAGAAGTGAGAAAACCATAACTGACGGATATTCTGTAACACATGATTCTACGATGATTGACAGAAATAATTTGTTTTTCTTTCCAAGTGCAAGCTTATCTTATCCTCTTGGAAAAGTAAAAATAAACCATAGTTATGCTTCGCGAATTAACCGACCGAGTTATGAATCGTTAAACCCTTTTTATATATACTTTAACAATAACATGTCTTTTCAAGGAAACCCTAATTTACTGTCAGAGCAGGTAAGTTCTTTTGAAACAAGTGCATTTATCGCTAAAGAAGGAAAGAGGATAAACACCAACTTTAAGTTGACAACGGGTTATAGCTATACAAAAAATCCTGTTGGTTATATTGTTGGAGTTGATCAGAGTAGTAGTTTGTTTTTAAGTCCGTTAAACTTGGATAAAAAGGATAGCTATTACGGAACACTAAATACTTATGTAAGTGCTAAAAGATGGAGTTCTTATCATTCAGGTACTTTAAAATATGAGCAACTTTATGATGATGAAATTACGATTAAAGGGATTACTCCTTTTCCAGAGTTTTATTATTATGGGAATATTCAGTTAAAATTAAACAAGCTTTTTAATATTGAGTTAAGTGCTGAGTATGTTTCTAAAAGTAGTGATGGAGTTAGTAATATGGAGGATAATTATTCGATTAACTTAGGGATTAATAAATCTTTAATGAAGGATAAATTATATGTTCAGTTAGTGGCTAATGATATATTTCACACATCAATATCAAGAGGAGGTTCTAACTTATATAATGTAGAAAACGAATGGGAAAACACCCAAGATACTCAGTTCTTTAGGTTGTTGATTAAGTACTCGTTTGGAAACTTAAGACATTCTAAATATAAAAACGTTTCGGTTAACGAAGAAGGAAATAATAGAGTTAGGAAACAATAGGGGCTTTAATAATCACCTTTGTTCCTGGAGTTAAATCTTCATATTGAATATCGAAGTTTTGCTTGTAGATGTTTTTCATCCATTTAATTCGATCATTAGTTATGGTTGTTCCAAATGATTTTTGTTGATGAGATTGTTGAAATGCTGCTGAAGCTTTTCTTCCAACACCATTATCTTCAATAGTCCACAAAATAAAATCTTGATGAACTTCAATATGAATATTTAATTTTTTATCTCCTGTTGTCTTGTGTTTTAAACCATGTAAAAAAGCGTTTTCAATAAAGGGTTGCACAAGCATTGGTGGGGTATAAACAAAATCAGCAACTTCATCTTCATCGTAAGAAAAGTTAACGGTTAATGATTCGTTTAATTTTAACTCTTGTAAATTGATGTATTGTTTAAGGTATTCAATCTCTTCCTCTAGGGATATCTGATCTTTTCTGGAGTTCTCTAAAGTTGTTCTTAAAAGTGCTGCAAAAATCCGCAAGTATTTATCTGCTGTTTTTAACGCTTTAGAATTAATTAAGGCTTGTATTGTAGTCAAAGAATTAAAAATAAAATGAGGATTCATTTGTTGGATAAGAAGCTTTTCCATGGAGTTGGCGTAAGCTAAAGAAGATAGAATTTCTTGATTTTGAAGGTTTAATTTTTTGTTTGCTTTTCTTTTCTGTAAAAACCCGTAAAATACAAAACCACCTAAAGAACCTATGGCAAGTATTACAATTAAGAGATAAATAGTCTCTTTTTTCTTCTGATTTATAATTTCGTTTTTAGCTTTTTCGGATAATTCCTGTTGCTGGGTTAAGGCGATAAACTCTTTTTCTTTTTGCTCTAATTCAAATTGAGATTTTAATGAATTTAACTCTTGAGTTTCATTAGTAGCACTTAAAGAATCTTTTATGTTTAGGAATAGTTTATGGTAACGTAACGCTTTTTCATAATCTTTTTGTTCTTCATAGAAATTATAAAGGCTTTCGTATATTAGTTTTTTAAGAGGAATAAATTTATGCTGTTGAGCAATTTTAAGAGCACTTGATAAATAGAGTAATCCATCTTTCTCGTTTTCTAATTTCCCTGAAGCTATGCCTAAGTTAATTAAAGCCGTAGCCTCATTATTTGGTTTGCCAGTTTCTTGTGCAATTTTTAAAGCTTTTTCAGAAAAAGAGATAGATTTCTTATATTCTTTTTGTTCGATATAGATGTTTGCTACATTGCTATAGCTTTGTGAGAGTCCTTCTAAATCGTTAATGTTTATTTTTAGAGGGATACTTTTAAAAAGATATTTTAAAGAAATATCATACTCTTTTAAGTTTTCGTATGGCAAGGATAAGTTGTTGTAAACTAAAGATATACTAAATGTATCTTTAAGTATTTCGTGCATTTTTAGTGATTTATTATAATATGCAATGGCAGTTTTATTCTTTTTTAAATCTTTATAAATGTTCCCTAGGTTATTGTTGGAGTTGGCTATTCTAGAGCTATCGTTAATAGCCGTAAATATCTCTAACCCTATCCTGTGGTATTTTAACGATAGGTGATAGTTGTTTTGGTAATAGTAAATATTAGCAATTTCGTTATAACAGTCGCCAATCCATATTGAATCCTTTATTGGTTTAAAAATAGAGAGTGCTTTATGGTAGCTTTTGATAGCTGCCTCATAATTATCATGCTTGTCAAAATTATTAGCATAATAGTAATAGACATAACCATGAAATTTAGTTTTTTGTGAGAGGGTATCCATTATGTCAACATTACTTTTTAAGTAGAATTGGATGGAATCTGCTCTTTCAGAACTGTATTCTACGTTATTAATCTCATATAAAATGTTTGAAACGATTAGGTTAGATTCAACTATAAGAGAAACATTATTAGTAGATGAAAGGCTTTTATTGTTTAGGAAAGGGGTAACAATCTTTAATGCTTCGTTATGTTTAGATCGACATCCCAAATGATGCGCTTTTTTAAATACAGCATGATAAAGCCCTTCAGCCCAATTTGAACTAAGTGAATAATCATAGATTTTATCTAAGTAATAGAAAGCAGTATCTGTATTTAATTCACTGTTGTTTCTGTAAATAAAGTGAGCTAAGATATCTGCTTGGCTGGTATCTCTAATTCCATTGTTGTAAATTCTTAGGATAGAATCATTTAGGGAAGCATCTTCTTTTTGACCAAAAGATGCAAATGGAATTAAAAGTAGAAAAACAAAGCGTTTCATAAAATTAAAGGTAACTAATGGATTAAGATAAACAAACAATTGGTTTCAGTCTTGTTTGTTTGATATTCAATTTCCGAATGGTAGCTTTTGTTATCCAAATGGTTGGTTAACTTTTTTTATAAAGAAACCAGTTTATTATTGTTGCGATCCATTTTTACAAAATCATTATTTTTATTATTACGTGATGTTTAAAAAGGGGTATTTATACGTATAAAAAAAGGGTGTAGATAGTAGATATTTGTTTATATAGAATTACATGAAGTAATTCTTTTTAATATTATCTAAAATAAAAAATTATGGAACCGTTTATTGGACAAATTCAGACCTTTGCTTTTAATTATGCACCACAAGGGTGGTCAAGATGTGATGGGCAAGAACTTGCTATTACTAGTAATCAAGCACTTTACGCGTTAATAGGAAATACCTTCGGGGGTAATGGCAGAACAACTTTCGCTTTACCGGACTTAAGAGGACGAAGTGTTGTACACACTGGTCGTGGTCCAGGTCTTGATACTATTGAAATTGGATCTAGTGGTGGCAGCAATCTCGGATATTTAACTATTGATAACATTCCAAGTCATAGCCATACATTAACTAATGGAACTGCCAATGTAAAGGTGGGTGCAACTGCAGGAGAAGCTATTGATGAAGCGGATAGTGGGTCTAATGGTATTCAAGATGGAGGGACAAATGAAATATTTACAGAGGAACCTACTACAGCTAATTTTATAGGTGGAGTAGAAGTTTCAGGTAGCACTGATGCTTCTGGATCTGGTCACCCATTTAGCATTCGTCCTCCTTTTTTAGGAATGGGAGTGTGTATAGCAACGATTGGATTATTTCCGCCAAGACAAAGCTAATTTTAATATTTAACTAAAGGAACCCGATATTTGGGTTCCTTTTTTACTAAAAAAATGAAAAAAATAGGCGTATTACTTCCTCAGTCCAAAAGTTTCCCTAAAATGGGGAAAGAATTTTTAAATGGACTCCGTATGACTTTGTCGAAAGAAGCTAATTTTGAGATTAAAATTGAAGGAATAGGATTGGCAAATAATCCTGAGGATGTGATGAACAGCATCCAAAAGTTAATCAATCAAGAAGAAGTTTCTTTAACTACAGGTATACTTGGTCATCAGGGATTAAATGAGATCCATAACTTTATGGATGGTATAGATGAGCCACTAATCTATGCTGATTTTGGATCTATTGCTCCCGCTGATCTGAGTGACAGAAAAAATATATGGTGTAATTCATTGAATTTATGTCAATCAACTGGAATGTTAGCAAAATATTTTGGAGATAATTCCATCAAAAATGTAGCGATCTCCACTAGCTATTATGACTCAGGTTATGGCTTTGTCCAAGCCATGGAGAATGAATTTCAGTCAACCCAACAGAGTCAATTTTCAGGGCACTTTATTACGCCATTGCATCCTAGAGAAAATGAAGCGTCTTTGATGCAAGAATTCATTTCTACTCATCCATCTGATGCGGTTTTTGCTTTTCACAATGGAGTTTATGCAAAAGAACACGCTTCTTATCTAAAAGAAAATAAAATCAATAAAAATATACCCTTGTATACGTTACCATTTTCTGTGGATGAACGTGTGCTTGAAGAGTATCCAGAAGTGTTTAATGAAACTCGATGTATCACCTCTTGGTTTGCTGAATTAGATACACCAGAAAATAAAATTTTTGTTACCGATTACAAAAATAGATACGGAAGTTTACCTAGTGTCTTTGCGGTATTGGGATACGAAAACGGAATACTTATAAAGAATTATTTTGAAGACCAAGCTCTCTCTAGCCAAACGTTAATAGGCCCTAGAGGTTCGGTAAGCGTGAGTGCTGACTTAAAGAGAACTGAATACTCTTTTTATTTAGTTCAATTAATTTATCAAAACGATAGGTATGAGCAACAAGTTATTGAAAAATTTGAAATAGAAAAGAATAGCAAAAGCATATCATCAACAGTTGAAGTTGGTGGTTGGCACAATGCTTATTTATGTCATTAATGCTTAAAAATAAAACATGTTGCTTCAGCAGGAGGATGTGCTTCGGAAACTGCAAATAGTACAATTACTGTTTTACCTGCATTAGCAGGAATACAAAATGAAACGGTATGTAATGGAGGAAGTTTAGTAGTAAATGGAAAAACATATGATGATGGTAACTTAACAGGAACAGAAGTATTTACGAATGTTGGAGTAAACAACTGTGATTTTACAGTAACTGTTACATTAACAATAGAGGTAGCAATAGCTGTTTCGGTAACTAATGGCTCACCAACATTAACTGCTAACCAAACGGGAGCAACTTACCAATGGTTAGATTGTAATAATAGTAATGCTGTTATTTCATCAGAAACGAGTCAATCATATACTACTTCAGTAAGTGGAGATTATGCATTAGAAGTTATATTAGGTGCTTGTGTTGATACATCAGCTTGTGAAAACGTATCAACTTTTGGAATATTAGAAACAACAGCAAATGTTGCCTTAATATATCCTAATCCAACAAATGGAATGTTCACTATTGATTTAGGGAATGTAATTGAGCATACTTCAATTACAGTTTATGACATGTTAGGAAAAGTAATTGTTAGAAAAGAATCTATAGCAACAATTACTCAAATTGATTTATCAGCAAACAAGAAAGGAATCTATTTTGTTAAAATAGTAAATGTAGAAAATTCAATTACTAGAAGAGTTATTAAACAATAGTATTTAGGAGCAATAAAAAAGCCTCTTCAGAAATGAAGAGGTTTTTTTATGTTGTTTTCTATCCTTCGATCGACTAAGGATGAAAACCCTTAAGCTAATGATTTTCTAATATCTAATTTCTCTTTTAATATAGATTCTGCCTGATCAATTGCAACACGCTCTTGCTCTATTGTATCTCTATCTCTAATAGTTATAGTATTGTCCTCTAAATTTTGATGACCTACTATTATACAGAAAGGTGTTCCAATAGCATCTTGTCTGCGGTAACCTTCCCTGGAGAATCTTTTTCATCGTAATTACTGTTGTAATCGTAAATGATCATATTAATTGGTACAATACAGAAAGATTACACTTTTCTTTAGGTTATCCATCGCCTTTATAAATGGAAGTGAAATTAGTAAAATAGCGCCTTAGTAAAATTAGTCACAAATTTACTAGGTAGACCTTACCTTTTTCTATTGAAGGAAAAGTTTTAGAAGATTCTCTCCAAATATCTGATAGTTCAAAGAGTGTTTTTTCATGGTTTCCAGAGTTGGACGATGAAGAAAATATAAAGTATGTTAAAAATTATAAAGAGTCAAATGAAAAAACACCTTCAGTGTTTGCTCTATTAGCCTATGAAAATGGACTTTTAATAAATCTATTTTTGGAGAATAAAGAATTGATGACTCACCCATTTAGTGTTCCGCGTAGAGAATTTAATATTGATCTAGAGACCAATAGTGTCGAAATTATGCAATACTTATGGGGGTTAGAAGCTTAAGAAAATAAGTATATCAAAAAAATTAAACAAGCTCTAGTTGTAGATGAATTTCTTACTCAAAAAAATAAGGGGGAAGATATAGCTAGTTCTACTGCAGGTTGGCACAATACTTAGTTATTGCTTTAACACTTTATGTTAAAACAGTATTATAATAACTTGTAACCAAGTAAAACGTTTTCGTTAAATCTAGAAGCTTTTTCAGAAATGGAGAGGCTTCTTTTATTAGGTCATTTTGCCTTTAGTGTTGAATATGTTGAAGTCGCTTTCCTTTAGCAATATTTTAAATGTTCTGTTGAGAAAAGTTTTTAACAAAAAATTTATTCAATTAGCTAATTCTGTATTTTGTAATAGTTGCTAATTTTAGGCGCCAAACTTTTTTATAAAAAAAAATAGGGTATTTATACGTGTTTTAAAAATAGAGTATTTATACGTGTTTTAAAAAAAAAGTATAAATATGTTTAAAATAACGCATTTATTTATACAGCTTTGCATACTTATTTAATTTTAGTAGCACCTATTTATTAGTAAAACATATCATCCGGAACAAAAATCTGTATTTAACATTTTTTTTGATAGAATGTTTTGTTTTTGTGCACTAATTGAAATAAACAATTTAACTATGATGAAAAAAATACTATTTGCTTGTTTAATTTTCTTTTTAGGGAATTCATTTATTAAAGCACAAACATTGATTGCAGGTGATATTGCATTCATTGGATGGAACACGGATGCATCTGATGCTTTTGCATTTATAACGCTTAAGGATATTCCAGGAAGTGAAGTTATTTACTTTACTGATCGAGGTACGGCCGGAACTGTTTGGGGTCCTGCTATTGAAGATATGGCCTCTTTTACCGCACCAGCGGGAGGGATTTCCTGTGGTACAGTTGTAACTATAACAGATGCCAATGGATTAGGAAGTGGTGTTACAATTGCCGGTATTACTGGTGCAAGTTGGACTTGGTTTTCTCAGCCAGGTCAAAGCTCCGCTCCCAATAATTTTAATCTCGTTGCAGGTGATCAGATGCTCGCATTTCAGAAAACAGCATATAACCCATTAACAGATACTCCTGCAGATGTTACATTTATTGCAGGGGTTCATGGTGATGATGGAGCAAATACCTGTTTAGACCCAGTAACTGGGTGGAGTCAAACGGCTTGTGTTACTGCTACAACAGAATCTGATTTGCCTTTAGGGTTAACAAATGGAGTAAATTGTGTTTCTTTGTTTCCTGCTACAGGTACAGAACAAGACAACGTAAAATATAATGGTACTCTAACAGGTACTTCAACTACTTTAAGAGGATTAATAAATGATAGAACAAACTGGATTTCAAACAATTCAACACCTATAGATATAAGCCCAACTGCTTACTCACCATCTGTTACTTGTGTGGCAGCATGTACAGAGCCTGATGTGCCATCAGCTTTAGTTGCATCAGCTTCTTCTATTTGTACTGGTAGTAGTTCAACATTAAGTTGGATGGGAGTATTAAATGATGCAACGGCTTGGCATGTTTATACAACTAGTTGTGGAGTCACTCAATTAACAACAACAACATCAAATTCTGTTTCAGTATCGCCAACATCAAATACTACCTATTATATTAGAGGGGAAGGTGGCTGTACAACGCCAGCTTCATGTGGGACAGTAACAGTTAGCGTGAATACGCCTTCAGCATTAACTTCTGCAACTGCAAGTACCAATAATGTTTGTTCAGGTACAGCTGTTAATTTAACAGCAAATGGATTAATATTAGGAACAGGAGCTACATTCAATTGGTATACCGGAAGTGGAGGGACAGGAACAAATTTAGGAAGTGCTAACCCATTAGTTGTATCACCGGCTGGAAGCACTATTTATTACGCATATGTAACAGGAACATGTAATACATTAGAAGAAAATATAACAGTAACTGTTGCAGATGCAGTTAACCCAACAATTAGTTGTCCAGCAAATACGACTGTAAATGCAAATGCAAGTTGTCAAGCAACATTAGCTGATTACACAGGAACAGCAATAGCAGCGGATAATTGTACGGCAAGTCCAACACTAACACAATCACCAGTACCAGGAACAATAATTAGCATAGGAGGAACAGTAGTTACTTTAACAGCAACTGATGGATCGAGTAATACCGCTAATTGTAACTTTACTGTAACAGTAGTAGACAATACTAATCCAACAATTGTTTGTCCTGCAAATCAAAATGTAAGTTACGATGGAACATGTACTTATACTTTATTAGATTACACTGGTTTAGCAACTGCATCAGACAACTGTAACCCTGCACCAACGTTAACACAGTTGCCAGTAGCAGGAACAGTAATCAGTACAACAACAACAATTACTTTAACTGCTGATGACGGTTCAGGCAATACTGCAAACTGTACATTCAATGTAATACCAGTTGATAATACTAATCCAACAATTGTTTGTCCTGCAAATCAAAATGTAAGTTACGATGGAACATGTACTTATACTTTATTAGATTACACTGGTTTAGCAACTGCATCAGACAACTGTAACCCTGCACCAACGGTAACACAGTTACCAGCAGCAGGAACAGTAATCAGTACAACAACAACAGTTACTTTAACAGCTGATGATGGAAGCAGTAATACAGCGACTTGTTCATTCAATGTAATACCAGCGGATAATATGAATCCAACAATTACTTGTTCTGTTAATCAAAATGTAGCAGGAAATGCTTCTTGTCAGGCTACGCTTGCAGATTATACTGGAGCTACTACCGTTTCTGATAACTGTGATGCTACACCAACGGTAACACAATCTCCAGTTGCAGGATCAGTAATCTCAGGAACAACAACTGTAACGATGACTGTAACAGATGCAGCAAGTAATACTGCTCAATGTACATTTGATGTCAACATAAGTGATGCCGTTGCGCCAACAGCAGTATGTCAAGCAATTAACATTTTCTTAGACGGATCAGGAAATGCTTCTATAGTAGCATCTGATTTAGATGGAGGATCTTCTGATGTTTGTGGAGCAGTTACTTTGTCTGCATCACAAACAGCCTTTACATGTGCAAACTTA
>CAJWVX010000098.1 GCA_913048175.1 uncultured Flavobacteriales bacterium
ACAACAATATCACCACCATCAACATCACTATAATCATGTGATTTTACCAACGAAACAGAAACAGGATTTTCAATAAAATCTCTTCCCTTTACACTTACTTTAAGGATACCATAATTCTCTATTTCTTTAATAATGTATCCATGAATAATACATTGTCGGATTGTTGCATCCCAAAACTTCTCATCTTTTTCATTCTCAACATCTTTTCCTTTTCCAAATAACTTATGGCTATCGTGGTTAAAAGATTTAATCTCTGAGGTTGAATTTCCTGCAACAAAATTTCCTACATACTTCGCTTTAAAAACCTCATTTAAACCTAAAATACTTTCTAGTAAAATCTTTACATCAACTTTCCCTTCACGCTTTTCTTTGGGATTTGCACAATTATCACACATCCCTTCATCAGCACAGTCCGTGTCTGTATATTCTTCACCAAAATAATGAAGCAATTGTTTTCGTCTACAAACAGCTGTTTCTGAATAGGAAACCATTTCAAAAATTAATTGTAACCCAATCTCTAATTCTGCAACGGGCTTACCGTGCAAGAATTTTTCTAATTTTTCAATATCTTTATAGCTATAAAAAGCTAAACAAACGCCCTCTCCTCCATCTCTTCCTGCTCTCCCTGTTTCTTGGTAGTAACTTTCTAAACTTTTAGGAATATCATGATGAACAACAAACCGAACGTCAGGCTTATCAATACCCATTCCAAAAGCAATTGTTGCAACGATAACATCACAATCTTCCATTAAGAAAGCATCCTGATTTCTTGCTCTTGTTCCAGAATCTAAACCTGCATGATAAGGCAAAGCATTTATACCATTCACCTGCAATAATTCCGCTATTTCCTCTACTTTTTTTCTACTTAAACAATAAACTACACCCGACTTCCCTTTATATTTAGAAATAAAACGAATTATTTCTTTTTTCACATCCTTTTTAGGCCGTATCTGATAATATAGATTAGGCCGATTAAAGGAAGCCTTAAAGACTCTTGCGCCAACCATTCCTAAATTCTTCTGAATATCCTCTTGTACCTTTGGAGTAGCAGTTGCTGTTAAAGCAATAATTGGCACTCTATCAATAGCTTCAATAATAGACCTTAATCTTCTGTATTCAGGTCTAAAATCGTGCCCCCATTCAGAAATACAATGTGCTTCATCTATACCGAAAAAGGAAATTTTAATTCCTTGTAAGAACTTAACATTCTCTTCTTTGGTTAATGATTCTGGCGCAACGTATAATAATTTTGTTACTCCATTTGTAACATCTTCTTTAACTTGCTTTGCTTCTGTTTTTGTTAATGATGAATTATAAAAATGTGCAATTCCATGCTCAGAAGATAAACCTCTTATTGCATCAACCTGATTCTTCATCAAGGCAATTAAAGGTGAAACAATAATCGCTGTTCCTTCAGAAATTAAAGCTGGCAATTGGTAGCAAAGAGATTTCCCTCCACCAGTTGGCATAATGACAAAAGAGTCATTTCCTTCCAATAAATTTCGAACTACTTCTTCTTGATCTCCTTTAAAAGTATTGAATCCAAAATGTTTTTTTAGAGAATCAGCTAGGGGTAAGTCTAAGGTCTGCATTTATTTGTAGTTTCTTTTTTATATTTGCACATAAATATACGACAAAAAAGTTAGTTTGATTTTTTTTACATAAAATTTTATCACCTTGAATTCAGCATTAGAGATTAAAAAAATAGCAAGAAAAACATTAGAGATTGAAGCTTCTTCGATAGCTGGTTTAATTAATCACATTAATGATGATTTTGTTAAGACGATTGAAATAATATTAAAATCGAAAGGGAGATTGGTTATTAGCGGGATTGGAAAAAGTGCCAATATTTGTCAAAAAATTGTTGCAACATTAAATTCAACTGGAACTCCAGCAATTTTTATGCATGCAGCAGATGCAATTCACGGAGATTTAGGAAACGTTTTAAAAGATGATATAGTTATCTGCCTTTCTAAAAGTGGTGATACTCCAGAAATAAAATCTTTGGTTCCTCTAATTAAAAATTTTGGAAATCCACTAATAGCTATTACAGGCAATCCAAAATCATTCCTAGGAAAGCACGCTACTTATGTTTTAAACACTTACGTAGAAAAAGAAGCTTGCCCAAACAATTTAGCACCAACAAGTAGCACAACTGCACAACTCGTAATGGGAGATGCCTTGGCTGTTTGCCTACTTGAATGCAGAGGTTTTGATAGTACTGATTTTGCAAAATTCCACCCAGGAGGAGCGCTAGGAAAACAATTAACACTAAAGGTTTCTGACATATATATCAATAATGAAAAACCAGAAATTTCTGCGAATAGCTCCATTAAAGATGTTATTATAGAAATCTCTTCTAAGCGATTAGGAATTACTGCTATAACAGAAAAAAACCAACTAATTGGTGCAGTTACAGATGGAGATTTAAGAAGAATGCTAGAAAACTCTACCAACATTGACAACCTATCTGCTAAAGATATAATGAGTACCACTCCAAAAACAATTAACGAAAACGAAATGGCTACTACTGCATTAAAACAAATGCAAGACAGCAACATCACTCAGCTTATCGTTATTCATGAAAAGACCTATTTGGGAGTTATCCATTTACATGATTTATTAAAAGAAGGGATTGTTTAGTGTAACATAAATATTCCAAAACTAAATACAATAAAAAATCAACGATTTACTGTCAACTACATTCCAAAAACTACCTCAATACCAACAACCTTTCTGAATCTAATTTAATAAAGATAAAAAGGAGTATAGTAAATGACCATAACGAAGAACCTCCATAACTAATAAATGGTAGTGGAATTCCAATTACTGGAGCCAAACCAATAGTCATACCGATATTAATTAGAAAGTGGAAAAACAATATGGATGCTACTGCATAACCATAAACCCTACTAAAAATAGATCGTTGCCTTTCCGCTAAGAAAAGTATTCTTAAGAACAACGCGATATAAATACAAACCAAAAAGAACGTTCCTAAGAACCCCCACTCTTCACCTATTGTACAAAAGATAAAATCTGTGCTCTGTTCTGGAACAAAGTTAAACTTAGTTTGTGTTCCATCCAAAAAACCTTTCCCGGTAAAACCACCCGAACCTATGGCTATTAATGACTGTTTAATGTTCCATCCATTACCCTGCCTAAGCTCACGCAAACTAAAACGTTTACCCCCTATATCATCTCTAATAATTTGTTTCTCTTCTTTAGAAATTCCATCCACATCTCTTTCTATTTTAAGTGCCTCAATCTGCTCAATCAATTTATCTTCCTCGCCTAACAATACGGTAATTCTAGTTCTTTGATGCTCCTTTAACACCTTATTAAACGTAAAATCAATACTAAAAATGTAAAAACAGGTTAATACAAAAATTGCTACTCCTAAATAATGTATAGACTTATCTCGCATCTCCTTTCTTGTAAGGAGATAAACAACTAAAGAAAATAAACATCCAACAATTGAATAATATAACACGTTTAAAGTTAACTCAAAATGCAGAAAAACATAAGCTAGTCCAGAAAATACAAGTACTGCGATAAAAGTAATTTTCACATCATATTTCATTAATCCATAAATAACGATATAAGCAAATATTGCTGTTAGGATAATAGTAACTGGACCAAAAATAAGTGTTAACACAAATACTAAAATTGCTAATATTCCGAATAATAGAATGTTTCCGGAAAGACCTTCACGATATAAAACAAAGATAAATGCTGCATAAACCAACGTTGATCCTGTATCGTTTTGAAGTAATATTAAAACAGCAGGCAGACCAATTATTACCGCTGCCATTACTTTAGTTTTAATATCTTTCATATTAATATTAAGCGCAGAGAGATACTTAGCCAAAGCCAAACTTGTAGCAAATTTGGCAAACTCTGATGGTTGCAACTTAAAGCTACCCAACTTAAACCAAGATCTTGCTCCGTTAGTCTCGACCCCGAACAAAAGAACTCCGATTAAAGCAATCAAAACAACTCCATATATAGGAATAGCAAACGAAGTATAAAACTGACTATCAACTAACAGAATAATAAAAGCAATAACTAGAGCTAAAACTATCCACATCAACTGCTTCCCATAACGTTGAGTTATATCAAAAATACTGTGGTGTTCTTCGTTATAAACAGCCGCATAAATATTTATCCACCCTACAAAAACAAGAATAAGGTAAGGTACTATCACCAGCCAATCGACTTTCCCTAATATGTTTTTATATGATCTCATTTCTTAGCTATTCCGCGCTCTAAAAAGTTTGCATCTAATATTCGTTTTTCCTTCTTAAGATTTTTAATAGAAATACTATCCGTTAAATATTGCTCCATCATTAAACTAGCAATTGGTGCAGCCCAACTCCCTCCTCCTCCAGCATTCTCAACATATACAGCTATTGCAATTTTGGGATTATCTTTTGGCGCAAATGCTATAAAAACAGAGTGATCTTGTCCGTGTGGGTTTTGTGCAGTCCCTGTTTTACCACAAACAGCAATACTCTCATGAATCCTGGCTCTTCTGGCAGTTCCACCAGGCTCATAAACAACACCATACATCCCATCAATTACTGTATTAATGTGTTCGTCATCAATATCAATACTATGCTTTTTTCTAAATTTTTGAGGAATTGTATCTACACCCTCAAGCCCCTTAATAAGATGTGGTGTATAATAATATCCTCTATTTGCAATTGTTGCTGATAAGTTAGCCATCTGTAAAGGAATAACCTCAACTTCTCCCTGTCCAATTCCTAAAGAACGAATAGTAGAATAAGCCCAACGTCCTGCTCCGTACCATAGGTTATAAAAATCAACATCAGGAACAACTCCTCTTTTGATACTTGGTAAATCGGTTTCTAATCTAGTTCCAAAGCCAAATTTTTTAATTTGAGTTGCCCAAATTCCTAATCCAATTTCACTATCCTTATAGATACTAGTTGCTTTCTTCTGTTGGATTAAACGTTTAAAAACATGATAGTAATAAGGATTACAAGACATTTTAACAGATGCAGCAACACTCCCTGCACTTGGATGGTTATGACAACCAACCATTGCCTTATTACATGCAAATCCAGAGTTAGCATTGATAACTCCAGCTTGTAAACCTACCATAGCCTGTACCGTTTTAAAAATTGATCCTGGAGGATATTTCGCCATTAAAGCTCTATTAAACAATGGATTAAGCGTATCCCTACTTAAGGTCGGATAATTTTTTCCTACAGCTCTACCAACCAACATATTCGGATCATAATTAGGTGCAGAAACTAAAGCTAAAACCTCTCCCGTACTCGGTTCTATAGCAACAATACTACCTTTTTTGTTTTGCATTAGTAATTCTCCATACTCCTGCAAAATAATATCTAAAGTTGTACGCAATATAGTTCCCGTAACTGCCATTGTATCTCTTGCTCCATCTTTATAACTCCCTTTCTCTCTATTATGAACATCAACCAAAACACGTTTAACTCCACGAATCCCTCTTAATACCTCCTCATACGAATACTCTAAACCACTCTTGCCAATATAATCTCCAGACCTGTAATAAGGCTTCTTTTCAATTACCGACTGATTAACTTCTCCAATATACCCTAAGATATGAGCCGCACTATTCCTTGGGTATTTCCTTAGGGTTCTTGTATCAACAAAAAATCCGGGGTAATTATACAATTGTTCTTGAATTTTAGCGTAAGAAATAGATGAAATTTCTTTTAAAAATTTAGAGGGTTTATATCTTGAATACTTTTTTGCTTTAATAAACTTCTCTAAAAACTCTTCCTTTTCTATCTCAAGCAAATCGCACAAAGCTAAAGTATCTAACTCTTTAACCTGCTTAGGCAAAATCATTAAATCATATGCTGCTTCATTGTAAACTAAGAGCTCATCATTTCTATCATATATTAAACCTCTAGCTGGATATTGAGTAACCTCACGCAATACATTATGATCAGATTCAGACTTATACTTATCATCCAGTACCTGAACATTAAATAATCGAATAATAAAGATGAGTCCTACTACTAAAAAAATAATACCAACAATAAACTTTCTGTTGGTCAGATTCATGACTTGGTGGTGGATTTGTAATTAAACAACTGTACAACTAAAATTAAAACCATTGTAAAAATTGTACTCGCAATTGCCCTTCCAAAAGTATAAAAGAATTGAGTTATCTTAAATGATTCAACATAAAAGAGGAACAAATGATGAAACAAAACTAAAATGAAAGCATAAAGCAAATACCAAGTTAACCCCATAAACTGAATATTTGGTTTCGAGTTAAAATCATAACCACCTCGTGGGGCAATTAATTTCAATAAATAATTTCGGCAAAAAGCCATTACTACTGTTGCCGAAGCATGCATTCCGTGAGTGCTAACAAAACAATCAATAGCAATTCCTAAAACAAAACCAAGAACTAACACCAACCAGCTCGGTGTTTCAAATGGAAGCGCTAAAATAAAAACAACATATAAAAACGGGACCACATAGCCGCCAAATTCTACATTATTGAGAATTAATCCCTGAAGTAGAACTAATGATATAAAAAGACTTGTATATTTTAAAACACTAAATACCATTTAACTCTTCCAGTTTTTCTTGCTCTTCTTTCATTAATGATTTAACGACATAAACATGAGATAAATTTTTATAGTCGACTGACAACTCAATATCAATGTTGTAAAAATTATTCCCTTCAGGCAAATCGAAACTCTTTACCCTTCCAACAATTACACCTTCGGGAAAAACAGAGGAATATCCACTCGTAATTATCGTATCTCCTTTTGTTAGTTTAACATGATTAGGTATATCTTTTAATTGAGCTACTCTATAATCCCCTAACTCCCAGACTAAAGACCCAATATATCCTGATTTTTTAATCTTAGTACTCACAGCATTTTTTTCATGTAAAACAGACATTACTGAACAAAAATTTTCAGAAACATTTTTCACAGTTCCTATGACTCCCTTGGCGGAGACAACACCCATTCCAGCTTTAATACCATTCAACGACCCTTTATCTATCGTAATATAATTCTCTCTTTTATTCGTTGAATTATTGATTGCTTTTGCTGATGTGTAAATGTACTTCTGAGAATAAGTTGTATCACTAACACTAACAGTGTTACCAAAAACTTTACTAAACGCGTTAATCTGTCTTGTTTGTAACCTTGAGTTTTGTTTGGCCAACTCTGCATTTACTTCTTTCAGATTAAAATAATCATTAACATTATTTACAGTAGAGTATAAATTCCCGATTAGAAAATTAGAGGAATTAAAAAACTTAGAATTTTGGTAGTTATTATTTTTTACCAGTAAAAAAAAAGAGACAAATAGTAAAAACAAAAATAAAAACAGGAATGAATTATTGGATAAAAACCGTATTAAATTCCTCATTATTCAATCCTTAATTTACTAGTTCTTAATTAAGAAAGGAAACTTACTAATATTCTTAAGAGCCATACCTGTACCTCTAGCTACACATCTCAATGGATCTTCAGCAATATGCACAGGTAGTTTTGTTTTTGCTGACACTCTTCTGTCTAAACCTCTTAACATTGAACCCCCTCCAGCTAAATACAGCCCTGTTTTGTAGATATCTGCAGATAATTCTGGTGGCGTCATTTCTAAAGCACTTAAAACTGCATCTTCAATTTTAGCAATTGATTTATCTAAAGCATGAGCAATCTCAGAATAAGATACCACAATTTCTTTCGGTGTTCCTGTCATTAAATCTCTACCCTGAACAGCATAATCTTCTGGTGGATTTTCTAATTCAGTTAAAGCAGAACCAACCTCAATTTTAATTTGCTCAGCAGAACGCTCACCAATTAACAAATTATGCTGTCTTCTCATATACTCCACTATATCATTGGTAAAATCATCACCAGCAACACGAATAGATTTATCACAAACAATACCCCCTAAAGCGATAACCGCAATTTCAGAAGTACCTCCTCCTATATCAATAATCATATTGCCCATTGGCTCTAACACATCGATACCAATACCGATAGCCGCTGCCATAGGCTCATGAATCAAATAAACTTCTTTTGCTCCAGCATGTTCTGCAGAATCTTTTACAGCTCTTTTTTCAACCTCTGTAATCCCTGAGGGGATACAAATAACCATTTTTAATGATGGTGTAAATAATGGTTTTTTATCACTCATCATTTTAATCATCCCTCTTATCATGTGCTCAGCAGCATCAAAATCGGCTATAACCCCGTCTTTTAAAGGTCTAATCGTCTTGATATCTTCATGGGTTTTTCCATGCATTTGCATAGCTTTTTTACCAACAGCAATAATCTGCCCAGTCATCCTATCCTTGGCAACAATTGAGGGTTGGTCAACAACAACTTTATCATTATGAATGATAAGTGTATTTGCTGTACCTAAATCTATTGCGATTTCTTGTGTTAAAAAGTTAAATAATCCCATCAATATAATTGTTACGGAGTGTATCTTGAGTTTACGTAAATGTAGCTTTTAAAGTTCTGCTTAAGATGATTAAAAAATTAATTTGATGAACACCATTTTGTTAATCAAATCAATGTCTAAAATGACGGATACCAGTCATTACCATTGCAACATCATTCGCGTCACAATAATCAACAGATAACTGATCTTTTATTGAACCACCCGGCTGAACAACTGCTGTAATTCCTGCATTTTTAGCTATTTCTACACAATCAGGAAAAGGAAAGAATGCATCAGAAGCCATTACAGCTCCATTTAAATCAAACCCAAAAGCGTTTGCTTTTACTATTGCTTGGTTTAATGCATCAACTCTAGATGTTTGACCAGTTCCACTTGCTAATAATTGCTCTCCTCTCGCGAAAACGATAGTGTTAGATTTTGTATGCTTCACCAATTTATTAGCAAATTCTAAATCACTAACCTGATCTGCAGTAGGTTCTTTTTTAGTAATTGTAGTAAAATCATTAGAATTAGCTGTTCTAGAATCTTTATCTTGTTCTAAAACACCATTTAAAATTGTTCTAAACTGCTTGTTTGAAGTTTTAACTTCTTTTTGAAGTAAAATAATTCTATTCTTCTTCCCTTTTAAAACCTCAAGAGCTGCAGTATTGTATGAAGGAGCAATTACAACTTCACAAAACAACTTATGAATCTCTTCAGCAGTTTCCAAATCAATTTCTTGATTAGTAATTAAAACTCCACCAAAAGCAGACGTTGGATCTCCAGCCAAAGCATCTTTCCATGCATCAACCAATTTATCTCTAGAAGCTAACCCACAAGCATTGTTATGTTTTAAAACTGCAAAAGTTGGTCTATCTTTAGGAAACTCCGTAATTAAGTTTACTGCAGAATCAACATCCAATAAATTATTGTAAGACAATTCCTTACCATGTAGCTTATCAAACATTGCATCTAAATCTCCATAAAAAGTTCCCTCTTGATGAGGATTCTCTCCATATCTTAAAGAACGAGATTCTGTCATACTTTGCTTAAAGAATTTTTCTTCATCATTATTAAACCAATTAAAGATAGCTGTATCATAATGTGATGAAACATTAAAAGCAGATTTTGCTAAGTACTTTCTGTCTTCTATATCGGAAGAACCATCTTTTTCATTCAACAAATTCAATGTATAATCATATTGATCTCTTGAAGAAACAATTAAAACATCTTTATAATTTTTTGCAGCAGCTCTAATTAAAGAAATTCCACCAATATCAATTTTCTCGATAATATCTTGTTCAGCTGCTCCAGACTCAACAGTATCTTCAAATGGATATAAATCAACAATTACCAAGTCAATTTCTGGTATTTCAAACTCATCCAGCTGCGCTAAATCACTATCCAATTCTCTTCTACTTAAAATTCCACCAAAAACTTTTGGGTGTAATGTCTTTACTCTACCCCCTAAAATTGAAGGATAAGAAGTCAATGTTTCTACAGCTATAACTGGAGCTCCCAAACCTTCAATAAAACTTTGAGTTCCACCAGTAGAATACATTGTTACACCCAACTCATTTAAACGATTAATAATTGGTTCTAAATTATCTTTATGAAAAACTGAAATAAGTGCGTTTTTAATCTTTTTTTGAGCCATTTTATTTTTAGTTATAAGTTAAAAAGTTAAAGGTTAAAAAGTTGATTTATTTCGTCAAATTTTACACCAAAAACTCAGCTGTATTTAAGCCTACAATTTTACGTCTTTTTGAAACCTTAGCCAATTCAACAACAGGCTATTTTAACCTTTGTTGATAAGTGTTTAAATTTGTTTATAACATCACTGCTTTATAGTTTTCGGAAATTAGTTCACAGAAAAACGTTTCTAAATACAACGCATTCAAAATATACCACAAGCTGTAGGTGTTTAATCGGACTATCTGATACATATTTAAAAAAAAGGGTCCCATATACCTATCCAAAAAGCAAAATTTTCTCCAAGAATACCTATGAGAGCTTAACAGCAATAAAAACTAAGTTTATAGAAAAAACATATCTTAACACAAAACACTAAAAACATAACACTAATTTTACAACATGATAATATACAACGTAACAGTAAATTTAGACGATAGCATACATGCCGATTGGATTAACTGGATGAAAACAGTACACATTCCAGATGTTATGGCAACTGGTTATTTCTTAGAGAATAGGTTTGCAAAAGTACTTTCAACACAAGAAGACGAAACTGGACACACCTACGCTATTCAGTACTTATGCAATTCTATGGCAGACCTAGAAGAATATCAAGAGAAATGCTCCAACCCTTTGCAGGAAGCTCACGGAAAACGTTACGAAGGAAAGTTTGTTGCTTTCAGAACTTTATTAGAGTTGGTATAGCAAACTAAAAAGAATTATTACAGAAAGAATATTGCCCTAAAACTCAAATCCAAAACAACCAAAAGCAATAGTAAATTGCCTTAAGTTTCCGGGATTCCCTAGTTCCCTCAAATGAATTCATATAATAGTAAAACGAATCTATTACCCTATAACAATATATGTATATATTTTCAGGACCCTTATACTTAGTTGCTAAAGCAACTACCGTAGAAACTTATAGACCTGCAAAAGAAATCAAAACAAACCCATAAAGAATCAGGAACCAATCCATTTAACTCATTTTTCAACAACAAACCTTCGTTCTCCAGAATCATTAAAAGGGCCTTCAATCAACTTATTGTCTTTATCCAACAACTGAATACGAACAGTATTTTCTGAATTTTTCAAACCTTCAATTTTATACGCAGCCCATTTATTAATAATAAATTCAGTTTTATTAATGAGAACCTTCACTTTATTTCCAGTTGCAGAAATAGAGGCATTTACCAGATAAAAATCCAAAATTGGCTTTCCTGATTCTGCTTGTGGTAAGTAATAAAACAAATGTGGTTGAGCCATATCAAACAAACTTTCAACACCACCTAAAACTGCACTTTTAAGCACACTCCCTTTATTGGTTTTAATACTAACATTATTTTCATCTGTTAAAAAAGACAAAAACACATTGTTTCCGTTCAAAAATTCAACCTCAAAAACATCCGATTTAAATTGAGTTAAAGAATAGTTATTCGCTAAATAAGCAATTGAATAATTCTGAACACCACTAACAGAAAAACATAAATGGTTTTTTCCAGCAGCAAATTTCTTAGTATTTAATTGAATAGATGCTTCTATCTTATTTTCCGTTTTAATTTCAGTTAAAGTTATTCCATCTTTTTTTAGAATAATAACCTCATCATCAATTACAGGCTCAACTATTTGCACCTCTCCCTCAGCAATAATACTTTCAACTGCTAAAGAATCTGATGTTGGCTTATCAAAATTACTTTCTAAATCACTACTTCCACAAGAACAAAATAGTAAACACAAAAACCCAAACACGAAACACAAAGAACTCCCGCCTCTAAAAATGAGATTGCTTCGTACCTCGCAATGACGACTATTAAAAAAACTACTAAGCAAAATTTAAAATGATTTGATTTTTCTCAACTGTTTCAGACTTATTTACTGAAATACTTTTAATTACACCATCTGTTGGAGACTTAATTACATTCTCCATTTTCATTGCTTCCAAAATCAACAAAGTATCCCCTTTTTCGACTTCTTGTCCAATCTCAACTGAGATTTCTAAAACCAATCCAGGCATTGGAGCTTTTAAATCTGTAACCTTTTTAGTTGCCAAATTGTCCATTCCTAAACTATGTAATAGCTCATCGTATTTATCTTTAGCATTTAAGTTATACTTAATACCATCCACCTTAATAAGAAAATACTTTTCTTCTGGCTTGACACTTAAAACCTCAACATTGTAAGATTTGTTCTCCTTTATAATACTGTAGTTTTTACCTTTAGTTTTAATAACATCCCAATCAAAATAAGCTCCATCAATAACGCCAGAGTTTAATCCTTTATCCAAAACAACTTTAAATTCTTTTTTGTCTGCCCCAACTATTTTTATTGCACTCATATCTTATAATAATTTCTTCAAAGATATATAAACTGATTTACATCAAAAAATGCGATTTTTGCCCAATGGAATTAAATTTTAAAAAAGTAGGCGATGGAGAGCCTTTAATTATTTTACATGGCCTATTTGGATCTTTAGATAACTGGTTAACCTTAGCTAAAAAACTAGGCCAACATTTTGAAGTTTATTTAGTTGACGCCAGAAACCATGGACAGTCGCCACATAGTGAAGAGTTTAACTACGATGTAATGGCGGATGACTTATATGAGTTTCTTATGCAACACAATATTATAGATCCAATAATTCTTGGTCATTCTATGGGTGGAAAAACAGCAATGCAATTTGCTATGAACTACCCAACTCGACTAATCAAATTAATAGTTGCTGATATTGCTCCAAAACCTTATCCCGTTCACCACACTTCGATTATTACAGGAATGCGCGCTCTTAACTTTAACAAAATTAAGACACGCAAAGTTGCAGACGAGCAATTAAGCAGACATATAAATGATTCTTCAACTAGACAGTTTCTACTTAAAAACCTTTATTGGGTTGAGAAAGAAGAGTTGGCTTGGCGATTTAATCTTCCAGTAATTGATCGAGATATTGAAATTATTGGTCAAGGACTACAAAACATCGAGACATTTGAGAAACCCACTTTATTTATAAGGGGCGAAAAATCAAATTACATCACAGAAAATGACTACGAACCAATTGCTGCCATTTTCCCAAAATCATCAATAAAATCATTGGCCTCAGGACATTGGGTACATGCTGAAAAACCACAAGAATTCTTAGCTCTATTAACTTCTTTCTTAATTAGAAATTGAACTAAGGTCAATCTTAAATCGTATTTATTATTAGCATCAAATTGCAACTTTCCTAGAGCAATAAACGTCTTAGTATACATAAGTATGAAATATATCTACATAATTGGAAACATATTTTGTACTATTGTCGTAAGCTATGTCTATTCTTAAATAAAGAAGTATATAAATGAATTTCGGAAAAAACCTTTTATTCTCAGC
>CAJWVX010000099.1 GCA_913048175.1 uncultured Flavobacteriales bacterium
GCCACGTTCATAATGATAAATTGTCATTCGATCTTCAAATAAAAGGAAAAGACTTAGTAAAAGATCCAGGAACTTATACTTATTCTGCATTTCCTGAAAAGAGAGAATTTTTTAGAAATTCAAAATCTCATAATGGTATTGTTGTTAAAGGAATAGAACAAAATAAAGGACTCGGACCTTTTTATTTAGAAAGAGAGGTAGGTTGTGAAATACTTGAAATAAAGGATTTATCAATTACTTTACAAGCTAAATACTATGGAGTTATTCATACTAGAAAATTTAAAATTCTCTCTGATCAGTTAGTTGTAACAGATTATTGTAATAAGCCCTTTAAAGTAAATATTAATAAATTCAAATCGTATTCTCCCAATTACGGTTCAATATTAGAGATTAGGTAATGAAGCCATCTTTTTTTAAAACTCTAGGTCCTGGCTTGCTTTATGCTGGTGCTGCTATTGGAGTGTCTCATTTAGTAAAATCAACTAGGGCTGGAGCTGAATTTGGTTATGGATTAGTTTGGGCAATTGTTTTAGCAAATTTTTTAAAATATCCTTTTTTTGAAGCGGGTCCAAGATATGCTGCAGTTACGGGTAAAAGTTTATTACATGGATATAAAGCCTTAGGAAATTGGGCTTTATATGTTTTTATTGTAGTAACTGTAAGTACTATGTTTGTTATCCAATCGGCAGTTACTGTTGTTACTGCTGGTTTAGTTAGTGAGATTACGGGGTTAGTATTTTCCCCTTGGATAATTTCTTCAGGCTTACTTTTTATATGTTTATTGATTTTACTTATTGGTAATTATTCTTTTTTGGATAAAGCCATGAAGTTGATCATTGTTGTTTTAACAATGACAACAATTGTTGCTTTAAGTTTTTCTTTCTTAGGAAGTCCTAAACAATATGAAATGTATTTAACAACATTTTCTTTTTCAAGTAGTGATAATGTTTTGTTTTTAATTGCATTAATGGGATGGATGCCAGCACCTCTAGATATTTCTGTTTGGCATTCTGTATGGGCAGTAGAAAAGAATAAAGAAGTTGACGAAAAAATATCCTTAAAGGCCAGTTTGTTGGATTTTAAGATAGGCTATTTCGGAACATTTATTTTAGCCATTTGTTTTTTAGGACTTGGAGCCACAACAATTTATGGAACAGGAATTGAGTTAGAATCAAGTGGAGGTGGATTTGCAAAACAACTTATAGGAATTTATACCAATACATTAGGGGACTGGGCTTATCTGCTAATTGCCTTAGCTGCTTTTACAACTATGTTTAGTACAACTTTAACTTGTTTAGATGCTTTTCCTAGAGTACTTAGTCCTGCCACAGAAATTATTAGAGGGAACAAACAGGGTAAACCAAATAAGTGGTATAAATTATGGCTATCAATAGTGGTGTTGGGAACCATTATAATACTTTCTTTGTTTTTAACAGATATGAAGGATATGGTAGATTTTGCAACAAAAGTTGCTTTTATCACATCGCCAGTAATTGCAATTTTAAATTACTTAGTAATTAATGGTAAAACTATTCCAAAACAATACCGACAGAGTAATTTCTTGAAAGTAATAAGTTGGATAGGAATGTTTTATCTTATTGGGTTTAGCATCTATTTTAGTTGGATGGTTGGTGTTAATTAGAAGAATTGAGTTCATAAGAAAGCTAGATTTGTGTTAAAAACTGTTAAACTTTGTTTGGAGTCCAATATCGATAAAGAGCTTTCGTTTATTGAAGATACAAACAAGATAACGTTGTTTTCCATCCATTTTAATGTCATGGGATATCAATTAATTTTGTAAATTTAAAACTCATTAAGACAAAGGCTAAATGAAAAAAACAAAAGAGAAATCTCAAAAAATGTTGGCATACAGTAAGAACGTATTATCAAAGATGAGCTTTGATGTTCTTTTATTTAGAAAAGAACTTTCTAAAGCTTATCAAAATTTATTAGAGGACGAAATCGAAGAACTAATGAATTGGGCAAATGATCAATTTGGACCTCAGTATGTTTTGAAGCCTGTTTTAATAAAAAATTAATAAAATCAACATAATTTTTAAACAGACCAAAGCCTTACGTTTTGGTCTTTTTTTATGCTTGGTAATTGGTATGCATATAATTTCGATATTTGAACTATAAAATGTTCCTTATGAAAAAAATAGTTTTGATAACTGTATTAAGTGTGTTTACAAATTTACTTGTTGCTCAAATTACAATTACTTCATCTGATATGCCCTCGGTAAATGATACTGTTAGGCTGAGCGAAACAAATAATATACAAGGTTTAGATCCTGTATTAACAGGTACAAGTTTTTCTTGGGATTTCTCTACTCTTATTTCAACTACTCAACGAATAGATACTTTCTTTTCTGTTAGTTCAACACCTTTTGTTTATCAACTGTTTTTTAATAATTTATTTTTATACCCTGACCATAAGGCTAGTTTTGCATTAGCAGGGCAAGATGTTGGAATACCCCAAGTTTCTATTTCGGAAGTCTTTAATTATATTAAGAATTCATCTTCGGTTTATGATAATGTAGGTTTTGGATCTAATATTAATGGAATACCAAGTTCAACTCAAAATATTCCAGTGGATAGAGAATATAATTTCCCTATAAATTATGGTGCAAATAGTTCTTCATCTTCAGAATTTGCTATTTCTGTTCCTACTTTTGGTCATTATGGACAAACTTTAGAAAGAAATGATACGATTGATGGTTGGGGAAGCTTAACCTTGCCTAATGGAACTTATGATGTGTTAAGAGTGAAATCTATTCTAAATAAAGTGGATACTACTTATTTAGATTTATTAGGGTTTGGAACGACTATTCCAAGACCAGAAGAAATTGAATATAAGTGGCTAGCAAATGGAAAGGTTGTACCATTATTAAAGGTAATTACAAATGGGGGAGTAGTTACTCAAATAGAATATCAAGATGATCCATTAATAGTTACATCTGTGATTGAAAGTAATAAAATTGATAATGTCACTATTTTTCCAAATCCAACCCAAAATCATCTAGTAATTGATTTAAAATCAAATTTTTCTGGAAACTTAAAAGTTAATGTAAAAGATATTTTAGGTAAAAATATGGCTGTAGTTTATACGAATAGAATTAGCTCAGGAAATAAGAAAATATTAATTGATTTAACAAATCACACAATAAATAAAGGAATTTATTTTATTGAGTTCCTTGTTGATGAAAAACAGTATTATACTCAGAAAATTGTAGTAGTAGAATAACTTACTTCTTAGCTTTCTTTTCTGCTTGTAATTCAGCTTTGATTTCAGCTCTCATTTCTTTGGCCATTTCTCTAAAAGCTTCAACATCTTTTTTTGTTCTAGCTTTAACAATGTCTAGCGCCTTATAAACCATTTTAGAACGCTCTTCAAGGTCTCTAATTTTTCCTGGTTTTTCTATTCTTGCATCTGGCATAATACCACACTCTTCAAGAATATCATCCATAAATGTGATTTTATCTAAGCCGTAATAAATATTGATAAGCTGTTTGTGCTTATTCATTATCATAATATCTTGTATGGTAATATTTTTAATGTCTTGATAACCAAATCCTAAACGAGATTTACGTGCCAATTTACGCATGTTAACACTATAACTACTATTTTCGAATTCTTTACTTAAATCCATATTTATCTTATAAAAGGTATTACCAATACCACTAGTTAATGAAAGTTCAAAATTATACTTTCCTTTTGTTTTGTTGATAAAAGAGGGGTAGAATTTGTTCTTTTTTTTAACCTTTGGAAGTTAATTTTCTATAATCGTTTTAGTCTCAAAATCATAGTGAGTTGTTTTTCTGATGTCGTAATATGATTTCCAAAAGTTACGATAAGAATTTATATAACTAATCAGAGCAATATCTTTCTCTTGTTGAGCAATTTGCAAATCTGTAACTATCGTTTTTCCAATTAGATATCGTTGTTTTGCAACTTCAAATCTTTTTGAAGCCACTTCATTTGCGCGTTTACTAACCTTCAGTTGTTTTCGGTTTAAATTAAATGTGGCAACCTTAATATAAACATCCTGATCAAAATCAACTTTTTCTTGTTCTATGTTTGTTTTTACTAATTCAGCATTTGCTTGTGCTTGTTTAATACGTCCTCTACCTAATCCCCATTGAATTATTGGAACTCTAACTCCTAAAGAAACAAACTCTTGATTTTGAGGTTCAACATAAGCATCTGTAATATTATCAGCTGTTTGACTTAGTCCAAAAGAAGCATTTAAATTAAAATTGAAACGATTATCACTTTTAACTTTTGCAACATTCATTTCAGCTTCAAAAACTTCTTTTTCTTGTCTGATTAGTTGAGAGTGATATTGATTAGCAAAGCTTAATGCCTTAGTATAGGTTACTTCAAAACTTGGAATTAAACTATCTAATACTAATTTTATTTTTTCTAGAGATGGGTAACCTAAGAAGGTAGCTAATCTTTGATTACTTAAATCAAAATTCAGTTTTTCTCGTTCAAAAGACATTTCAGAATTCAATAATGAAAGCTCCAGTTGCAAGAGCTCATTCTCAGCAATTTTTCCATAACCGTATCTCCCTTTTCCAATTTTGTAGATGGTATCATTATTTAAGAAGTTATTTTCGGCATTTTCCATACTCAGTTGATCTCTTAATAAATCAAAATATCTATTAACCGATTCAATAGAAAGTTGTTCTATTTCTTCTGATTTAAGAAGTTGAGCTTCATTAAAGTAAAGTGGTTCTACTTTTTTATCCCATTTGTAGCGGTTAAAACCGAATATATTCTGAGAATATCCAAATTCAATAGGTCTACTTAAATAGGTTGTTGATTCAGTATTTCCTGATAGCTTGATGTTATTTAATCCTGAACGAACAAAAAAGTTCCCACCTGTAAATGGTACTATTTGATTTACACTAAGATTTGCTCCATTAGAAATTACATTTCGGTTTACAAAAGTTTCTGACCCATCATTTTGAGTAACGCTAGAAATTGAGTGTTCGAATTGAGGTAAAGTTCCATCAAAGACCAATGAAGGTAAAAACTGACGTTTATAAGAGAAGTTTCTCCAATAAGAATTTTGGAAGCGATTTTCTATTTGCTTACTTCTTATGCTGTTCGTTTTTGCTAATGAAATAACATCGTTTAATGATAATTGCTTTTGAGCTTGAGAAATATTCCCAAGTAAAATGCAAAAGAGTATTATAAAGAGTTGTTTCATATATTTAAATTGTATTTAAGTATTTTTTCCGTGATACTCAATAATTATCTTCGGTTATAAACGGCTAGCTATGTCTTAAAGAATTTACAGGGTCTTGCTCAGCTGCTTTTTTAGCTGGAATGTATCCGAAAATAACACCAATAAAACCACTTACAAAAAATGAAATGAATACACTCCACAAGGATATAATTGTTGGTGTTCCGGTAATCCATTCGGCTAAGTAGGATAGGAATACCCCTAGAATTATTCCTATAATTCCGCCAATTAAAGAGATTAGTCCCGCTTCATAAACAAATTGTTCTTTAATATCCTTTTTCTTTGCTCCGATAGACATTCTTAATCCAATTTCTTTAATTCTTTCTAAAACTGAAGCGAGCATAATATTCATAATACCAATTCCACCAACCAGTAAAGATATTGCAGCTATAACTCCTAAAAGAATGTTAAAAACATCATCAGTTTGCTTTTTTTGCTGAAGGATGTGTTCGGGAACAACAATTTCAAAATCTTCAACACCATTATGTCTTCTTAAAAGCATCCTATAAAGAATATCAACACTTTCGCTCATATGATCAGTTTCAGAAATTCCAATGACAATTTTTTCTATTTGATCTGTTACCTCAGATTTGTCAGGTTTAAAAGATTCATCACTATCATCTTCTTTTTCCATGAGGGATTTTTCTGTTATTCTAGCTCTATCCTTATATCTTCTTAAAGCTGTACTGATAGGAATAAATATTTCATCATTATAATTATTCATTCCAATGTTTTGTAGTGATTCTCCAATGTTTTTTCCTGGTGCAATAATTCCAATAACACTTAGTTGAAGTTTACTTGCTTTTAAAGTTTTTCCAATTGGATTTTTACCCGCAAAAAGTTTACTTGCTAAATTGGATCCAATCAAGCATACAGCATCAGAGTTTTTTTCTTGCAGTTCTGAGAAAAAAGAGCCTTTATCTAATTCTAAGTTATATATAGAAAAGTATTCTAGACTTATTCCAACTAAATTGCAATTTTTCTTTTTTCCGTTTGCAATAGCAGAAGTTTCATAACTAATAAAGGGAGTCATTTTTTCAATACCTGGTAAAACACTTTTTATCGCTTTTACATCTTTTACTGTAAGCTTTGGACTATACTTTTTGGTAACATTATCTTCTTGTTCAATATTTCCAATAATCTTAGGTCGGATAATAATGTTTTTAGCTCCAACCTGTTCAATTTGTTCAATAATTTGTTGTTGTGCTCCATTACCAATGGCCAACATTGTTATAACTGCTGCAACTCCAAAGATTATTCCAAGGGCAGTTAGTCCTGATCGAAATTTATTTTCGAACAAGGCTTCAAAGGCAATGTTTATGTTGGTTTTATTAAACAAAATTTATCTCCAAGAAATTGATTCAACATCCTCAGGCTTTACCATCAAGAATTCTTCTCCCTCTGATAGCCCTTTTGCTATTACAACAAAATTCGAATTGGTTTTACCTAAATCTACTTCTTGTTTTTTTAATCCTAATCCAGTTTTAACCACCACATAACTGATCGTATCGTTTACAAAAACGCTTTCTTGAGGAATAAATAAAACTTCATTTAATTCTTCTACTAAAATATTATTGTTAGTTGTCATTGCAGGTCTTAATAGAGTATCTTTTTCAGTTAGTTCGATTGTTACTTCAAATACTTTAGAATCGGTATTGGGTAATTGCTCTCCTACATTAGCAACATCTACCACCTTTCCTGTAAAATTCTTGTCAGGAAAAGCATCAATAGTCAAACCAACAGTTAATCCTTTTTTTAGATGGCTAATATCAATTTCATTAACATAAGTTTTAGTAACCATTTTAGATAAATCAGGTAGGGTAGCAACTGTTGGATCCCAACCAATTTGACTCCCTGAAGTTATTTTTTTTCCATCCCAAGTTCTTTTGTAAACAACCATCCCATCTTTTGGAGCTAATATTTTAAGCTCTTCAATCAATTTCTCTAAACGATCTAGTTGAGATTGTTCTTGTTTTAAAGAAAGTTTAACTTGATGTAGTTTTGCATTGTTTTGCATTCTTTTTAAAGAAATATTGCTTATGCTTTGTTGTAATTTTCGAACAGATTTTTCTAAATCTATTTCAGTTTGACGTTGAACTGCAGGAGCTTCATAACTACTTTGGTTTGATATTAATTTTTTTTCTTCAATTTCATAATTAAGGTTGATGAGTTCATCTCTTAATTTCATCATTTCAATGGCAGTATCTAAACGTGCCTGTTCATATTCTGTACTAATTTTTTCTACCTCTGTAGCTATCGTATTTATTTTGGTAGCAACTTCAGATTTATCTAGTTGAGCTACATAATCTCCTTCTTTAACATAGGTTCCTTCAGGAACAAGATCTGTGATTTTTATTTGCCAAATTCTGTGGGAACGTAAACTACTTGGCCCTTTGATATCTTCACTTTTCTTAGCTTTTAACTCACCTGATGTGTTAACTTCAATTCTAAAGGCACCTTTCTGTACGGTTCCAACTAATTTTTCGCTTTCAGATTCTGGAAAAATAACAAAAGCCATTAAAAATAAACCAACAGCACCAATTAGTATCCAATGTATTTTCTTTAGTTTCATTTAGTTTATTTTAAATTGTACTTGTGTTAGGGATTTGGATAAGGTTAATACTATGATTTAGTATGTGTTAATAATTGTCTCAGAGATTGCCTGTTTTGTTAGAAATAATTAAACCATCTTGTAAACGGACTACACGTTGGGTGTATTTTGCAATATCCTCTTCGTGAGTTACCATAACTATTGTATTTCCTTGTTGATGCAATTCTTTAAAAAGACTCATTATTTCATAAGAAGTTTCTGAATCTAAATTTCCTGTTGGTTCATCTGCTAAAAGCAAACTCGGGTTGTTTATTAATGCACGTGCAACAGCTACTCTTTGTATTTGTCCACCAGACATTTGATTAGGTTTAGAGTTTACTTTACTTTTTAGTCCAACTTTATCTAACATTATTAACGCTCTTTCATAACGTTCTTCTTTCTCTATATTGGCATAAACCAAAGGTAGAGCAACGTTTTCCCAAGCAGATTTCTTTCCTAATAAATTAAAGGTTTGAAAAACTATACCAATTTCCTCATTTCTAATAAGGGCTAGCTCATCATCATTTAATTGAGCAACATCAGTATTATTTAAAAAGTAGTTTCCTTTAGTAGGAGTATCTAAACAGGCAATAATATTCATTAAGGTAGATTTTCCTGATCCAGAACTTCCCATTAAGGAAATAAATTCATTTTGATTAACATTTAAAGAAACTCCTTTTAGTGCTTTAAAGGCATTTTCGCCTTCACCAAAAACCTTTTCAATATCGTTAATGTTAATTACTGAATTCATTTATTTTTCTACTTTGAAAATTTGGTTTCCTTATTTTATTAATACTACAGAGCAAATCTAACTTTTGTGAATCAAAAGAAAGCGAATGAAATGTGAAAAGATGTTAATGAAATGTAAATTTCTCACTGTTTTATCAAATACATACCATTATCTATATTGTAGGTGTAATCAAATGTTTAAAAGTTACATTCTAATTATAAATAATTTTGGTTTATGAATTAATTGAATATGGTTTTATAAACCGCATTTTATCAAAAAAATTGTGAATTGAATAGATAAAGCCACCTCCGATCGATTTAATCAAGAAAAAAGTGCGGTCAGATGAGTTGTTTTGTAAATTAGTACAAGAAATTAATTCCGTAAAAAAGATAAAACCCTTAGAATCCGTTCAGGATAAATTCCTATCCGGTTTAAACGCCTCTATAAAAATTATCTAGTAAATGGGATTGAAACTTTAGACTCGTTTCCAACACCATCAGTTAATATTAATTCAAAAGTATGAACTCCTTTAGCTAGGTTGTCGAAAGTGTGAAATAGCTTCGCTTTTTTAGATTCATATTCCATAATCACCCATTTGCTATCAATAAATCCTTTAAATGATTTTACTCCTGATAAGTTATCTGCAATTTTAACAGTAATGGTAGAATTACCAGACATATTTTTGTCTGCGAAAATATTGGTTGGGCTAATTTTTGGTGGAATGGTATCTAGCATAACTGCAAAACCTCCAAATGCTTTAGATTTAGCTATAATGGAGTTGTTTCTCCAAGAACCACCTTTGGAGTAATATCTTTTTCTTCTATCAAAATGAACGATAGTTGCTTTACTTCTTAAATATTCACTCAACCTTCCAACTTTAATAGAAATTTCTATGGCTTTATGTAAAGGGGTGTAGTCATTATGAATAAAGTAGGTTGGTGTAATTGCACCTTTTAATGTGTCCGAAGTATGAAATTGTAATTCTAGATCTGAGTATAGTGCATTTTTTGGAAAGCTTACACTAATATTTTGAGCTTCAAAATAATTACTATCACTAAAACTAAAAGTAGTATCCACAGATGCCTTTAAAACCTTTTGAATTAGGTTTTTGTTATAGTTTCCATTTATTCCAAAAGCTAATGTTGATTTATTACCATAAGTATCTTTAACAATATAATTAAAGTCAATTTTTTCATTTTGAGAAAATTTAATAATACCATTATTTTCATTTTCACTGTAAATTGATAGTGGATTGTTTGGCTCTATATAACTTCTTTGAAATCGAACTTTTTTTCTTAAAAAATATTCATAATCAATTAAAGAGTTTAGTCCTCTTGACTCATCAAAACTGAATTCTTTCATTTCTGATTTAAATATAGTTGTTGCGTTTTTAACCAATTCTATAGAGTAAATACCATTTCTATTTCCAACACCATTTAGTTTGTCAATTGTTTCAATTCCAATTCCAATTTCACCATAAGCATTTATTGGTGTAGCATACTTTAATTTATAATTTCCAGTTGTACCAGTCACTAAAAATCGTTGAGGTTTTCTTCTGTTGTTAACATAGCTAGTATCATTTAAAGGAGTTAAAACAATACTTTTTATTATTGGTTTGATGTTGTCTTTAATATCAAATCCAAATAAAAGTGGATTAACTGGGTGTTCAGATTCTGTTTTACGAATTTCAAAATGTAAATGAGGACCACCAGAACCTCCAGTGTTGCCAGATAACGCAATTATATCACCCTTTTTAACTTCCATTAATGTGTCAGAGGGATACCAATCAAACTCCCAGCTTTCTATTTCATATTGATGTTTTTTTACTTGATTAGCAATTTCTCCTTTGTATTGTTGAAGGTGAGCATATACTGTTGTGTAACCATTTGGATGATCTATGTAAATAGTTTTTCCATATCCCCAAGGAGAAACTTTAATTCTAGAAATATACCCATCAGCAGCAGCATAAATATTAAAACCTTCTTTTCCTTGAGTTTTCATATCTAAACCACCATGAAAATGATTAGATCTTAATTCTCCAAAATTTCCGGCCAAAAATAAAGGGATACCTAATGGAGATTTAAAATATTTTTTTGGAATTGTGTCTTGTGAAAAGCAATTGAAACCTATAATTAAAGTTAATAATGCTAAGAAAAGTTTATTTATCATGTAATAAGTTGTTCAATAATCTTACCAAGATGTAAGGCTTGCAAAGCTATGGAGCGATAAATTAATAAATGATATTTAAAAATAAGATTATTCACAATTTACCGTGTAAAAGAACTAAGTTTGTGTTGGTTGATTTTTATCAAATTAGTTGATATTTACATAATGAAGGATATCTCAGTTTTGGTAAGTGGAGTTCGAAAAAAAGCTGAAAGGCTGATTGAAAAACAAATCTTGTTAAAAGAAAAGAACGAGAAGCTTTCTAATGAAGTTGATAAGATAAAATTAGAATTAACAGAAAAGAACCAACAAATTTCGGATTTAAATGACAGAGTAAAGTTGTTGAAAATTGCGGGAAGTGTTGGAGAAGGAGAAAGTACCAGAGAGGTGAAATTAAAAATCAACGAAATGGTACGGGAGATTGATAAATGTATTGCTCAAATTAATAGATAATTAAATATTCCCAATGGGAGAGTTATCGATAAAAATAAAAATTGCAAATAGGGTTTACCCTTTAACTGTAGATTCTTCAGAAGAAGAAGGAATTAGAAGTGCTGCTGAAAAAATCAACTTATCAATTAGTGATTTTGAACGCTTGTATGATGTTAAAGATAAACAGGACTTATTAGCAATGGCTGCTCTTAAAGTAGCTACTCTTAACTTTGAATTGGAAAAGAAAGGTATTTTAGATAGTGCCGGAATTGAAGAGGATTTATTAGCGGTAGAACAGTTGTTCGACCAAAATTTGTAACGTTCTTTAAAATAGGAAGCAATAATTTATTCAGGATATTAAACAGAAATGTTTACTAAAATTCCCGTACAAATTTATTTCGTTTGATAAACTAACATTTCACTTCATTAGAGCATAGCTCATAAGTAACTAAAACAGGCCCCTTGTAAACCTTTATAAGGAATTCACCTCACGGTGGACACGGGAAGTTTGAAAATACTTGGCAGCTCTAATCATTATTTTTACGGGTTTATCCAAACCAAATTTGTGCGGGTTTTTTTTATGCCTAAAAATAATGTGAAAAGAATGTTGCAAAACTTATGGTTTTGTTCAAGTTTGAAGATTGAGTGAAAATTTATTTTAGAGTTACCTTTTGGTAATGAATAAGTTAATTTTTATGAAAACGATGAAATTGGATGAAAAATAAGTTAAAAAGATAAAGTAAATCTTTGCAACAATCTTAAAGTATGATCTCAAAAAAAAGTGCACAAGTCATTAACTAATTAAAAAATAAATGGACATAGTAAGTATTATTATCGGGTTTGTTGTCGGAGGCGCTATTGTTGGCGTTGTTGTGATGATGATGATGAAAAAAGCTGCCGAAGGGAAGGGTAGTAAAATTATTGAGGATGCTAAAGCGAAAGCAGAAGTGTTTCGAAAAGAAAAATTGATTCAAGCAAAAGAAAAATTCTTATCTCTTAAAGTAGAGCATGAGAAAGTAATTAATGATAGAGAACGAAAGATTTCCGATCTAGAAAATCGTGCAAAACAAAGAAATGATGCAGCATCTAAACAAGTAGAAGATGTGAAAAGGAAAGATATAGAGGTTACTCGTATCAAAGAAACTTTGGCACAGCAATTAGAAATTGTTGAAGCTAAAGAAAATGACTTATCATCTGCACATAGAAAACAAGTAGAACAATTAGAAGCTATTTCTGGTTTAAAAGCTGAAGAAGCAAAAGCTGAATTGATTGATGCTTTAAAGGATGAAGCTAAGACAGATGCGTTAGCTTTAATTAAAGATGTTGTTGAAGAAGCTAAGATTAACGCAAACAAAGAGGCTCGTAAAATTGTTGTGCAAACAATACAAAGAGTTGCTACTGAACAAGCTGTAGAAAATTCAGTTTCTGTTTTTAGAATTGAAAGTGATGAAATTAAAGGTAGAATTATTGGTAGAGAAGGGCGTAACATTAGAGCCATAGAAGCTGCTACTGGAGTAGAGATTATTGTTGATGATACTCCTGAAGCAATTATTCTTTCTTGTTTTGATCCTGTAAGAAGAGAGATTGCAAGACTTTCTTTACACCAATTAGTTTCTGATGGTAGAATTCATCCAGCAAGAATTGAAGAGGTTGCTAAGAAGACTAAGAAACAATTAGAAGAAGAAATTTTAGAAGTTGGTAAGAGAACTACGATCGATTTAGGAATTCACGGATTACATCCTGAGTTAATAAGAATGGTTGGTAGAATGAAGTACCGTTCTTCTTACGGACAGAACTTGTTACAGCACTCGAGAGAGGTTGCTAATTTATGTGCTACAATGGCATCTGAATTAGGGTTGGATGCAAAACTAGCTAAAAGAGCAGGTTTATTACACGATATTGGTAAAGTGCCAGATGACGAGCCAGAATTACCACACGCTATTTTAGGGATGAAAATTGCTGAAAAGTACAAAGAGAAGCCTGATGTTTTAAATGCAATTGGTGCTCACCACGATGAGATTGAAATGACTTCTATTATTTCTCCTATTGTTCAGGTTTGTGATGCTATATCTGGTGCTAGACCAGGAGCTAGACGTGAGGTAATGGAGCAATACATTAACCGTATTAAAGATTTAGAAAAAATTGGAATGACTTACC
>CAJWVX010000100.1 GCA_913048175.1 uncultured Flavobacteriales bacterium
ACAAACTAAACCATGTTGCCTGCTATCATCCAACCAAAATATAATTCCACCTTGGATGAAATCTCCTATTTTGTAATATTTGTTTTCTTGAGAAAAAACCTGAAAGGATAAAATAGCAAGAAAGAATAGAAATAGATTTTTCATAGTAATTAAATAAAAATAGATTCTCTATATAATTTATCCTTAAACAATTTTAAGATGATAACTCGAGAAAACATATCAATAATTATTAAAGCATAGCCTGCTATTCTTTAAAAAGAGAATCTACAAATTCGTATTTGTTAAATACTTGCAAATCTTCCATCCCTTCTCCAACACCAATATATTTTACTGGTATTTTAAATTGATCCGAAATTCCAATAACTACACCACCTTTAGCAGTTCCATCTAATTTAGTTATTGCTAAAGCATTAATTTCTGTAGCTAAAGAGAACTGCTTGGCTTGTTCGTAAGCATTCTGTCCAGTAGAACCATCTAAAACCAATAAAATTTCATGTGGAGCTGTAGGTATAACTTTCTTCATTACATTTTTAATTTTAGATAACTCGTTCATTAAGTTAACCTTATTATGTAGTCTACCTGCAGTATCAATAATAACAACATCCGTACCTTTTGCTTTAGCAGATTGCAACGTGTCAAAAGCTACAGATGCAGGATCAGCATCCATTCCTTGTTCCACTATTGGCACATCAGCTCTTTCAGCCCATATTTTTAATTGATCAACCGCGGCAGCTCTAAATGTATCAGCAGCACCTAGCATAACACTTTTTCCTTGTTTTTTCAATTGATAAGCTAATTTACCAATAGTAGTTGTTTTTCCAACACCATTAACGCCAACAACCATTATAACATAAGGTTCCTCTTGCTCTGGGATAGTAAATATATCGTAATCACCAGTATTGTTTTCTTCTAATAATCCTGCAACTTCTTCTCTTAAAACTTTATTTAATTCTGAAGTTCCTAAGTATTTATCTTTTGCAATTCTATCTTCAATCTTTCCTATGATTCTCAGAGTTGTATCAACACCAACATCAGATGTCACTAAAATTTCTTCTAAATTATCCAACACCTCTGCATCAACAGTAGACTTTCCACCGATGGCTCTAGTTAACTTAGAAAAGAAACTTTGCTTGGTTTTATCCAAACCTTCATCCAGAACCTTTTTCTTTTCTTTAGAAAATATATTAAAAAATGCCATTACTTATTTATTAAAAAAAAAGCTTCTTCCGAATACGAAAGAAGCTTAAAATTACACAATTGTGTATCTATTTCTTTGCAAAAAAGTCGTTTACTTTTTCTTTAGGCACAATACTTTCTTTAAAAGCATATGCTCCAGTTTTTTCTGACTTAACCATTTTTATTACTTTAGTTAAGTTCTTAACTCCTGTTTGTAACGATGCAACTGTTTTCTTAGCCATGTCTTAAATTATTTAATTTCTTTATGTACTGTAACCTTTTTAAGAACTGAGTTGTATTTCTTCAACTCCATTCTATCAGGTGAATTTTTCTTATTTTTTGTAGTAATGTATCTAGACATACCTGGCTTACCACTATCTTTATGTTCGGTACATTGTAATATAACTTGTACTCTATTTCCTTTTCTTGCCATTTTTCCTAATGTTTAATTTTTAAGGGACTGCAAACTTAGTAATTTATTTTTATCTATCTATCTACTTTTAAAGAATATTTACTTCTCTTTCGAGTATAATTCCAAAAGTATCATTTACAGAAGTAATTATCTGTGTAGACAAATTATAAATATCACTTCCTTTTGCGCCACCATAATTAACTAATACGAGTGCTTGCTTGTCATGTACTCCATAGTTATCAATTCTTTTACCTTTCCAACCACACTTTTCTATTAACCACCCTGCAGCCATTTTAAAACTACCATTAGGTTGTGAATAATGAGGTGCATTTGGATAATTAATTAAAATTTTATTTTTTTCTTCTTCTGCAACAATCGGATTCTTAAAAAAACTACCCGAGTTACCCAGCAATTTTGGGTCAGGCAGCTTGCTAGACCGAATACTAATTACTGCATTACTAACATCCTTAATCGTTGGTGAAGAAACATTCATTCTAACTAACTCAGCCTCTATAGCTCCATAAGATGTGTTAATACCAGCTTTTTTATTTAATTTAAATGTTACAGCAGTTATAAAAAAATTACCTTTTTCGGATGTTTTGAAAACACTACTTCTATAACCAAAATCACATTCAATATTTGAAAAAATTCTTATTGAATTATCTCTTAAATCAAAAGCTTCTACTTCGTTAATTAAATCTTTAACCTCTGTACCATATGCTCCAATATTTTGCATTGGGCTTGCGCCAACATTACCAGGTATCAATGATAAATTTTCTATCCCTGCATATCCATTTTCAATACAATCCATTACAAACTCATGCCAAACCTCTCCAGCACCAACTTTTAATGAAATTTGATCCTGATTTTCATTTACAATTTCTATTCCTTTAAAGTTATTTTTGATGGCTAACCCCTCATAATTCTTTGTAAAAAGGACATTACTCCCTCCTCCTAAAATTAAAATTGGTTTATTATTTACCAATAAAACTTCTTTAAGATTCTCAACTGAAGAAACCTCAACAAAATTAGATGCAGAAACATCAATCCCAAAAGTGTTGTATGCTTTTAATGAAATATTTTTTTTGATTTCCATGAGAAACAAAAATAACTAAAAGAATGATTGAAGAAATTTATTTTTGAATCAAAACAACAACATAAGCAGATACACCTTCTTGCCTACCTTCAAAACCTAACCGCTCTGTTGTAGTGGCTTTTAATGAAACATCTTCAACATCGACTCCCATAACTTCTGCTAAAACGTTTTGCATCTCAGGAATGTAAGGATTTATTTTAGGCAGTTCTAGGGCTATTGTTGCATCAATGTTTCCGATAGAAAAACCTTTATCTGTAATCAACTTCACTACATCTTTTAATAATATTTTACTGTCAATTCCTTTATATTGATTATCTGACGGAGGAAAATGAAATCCGATATCTCTCATATTCGCTGCTCCTAGTAAAGCATCACAAATTGAATGTATTAAAACATCAGCATCCGAATGACCAACTGCACCTTTTTCATGATCAAGTTTTATACCTCCCAACCAAAAATCTTCTCCCTCTTTTAATTGGTGTACATCATAACCAAATCCGACTTTAATTTTCATAATTAATTAGATGTTGATTCTTGATTTTGCTTTTTAAAGTCATCAAAATCAAACTTTAAAGAAAAACGCACTGTATTTGCTAACGGATTTTGCTGTGTTAAAGCTACTAAATAAGAAAAATCAATACTAAAAACACTTAATTTTAAACCTAAACCAGCAGTTATATACTTTCTATTCCCTTTCGTAGCATGTTCATTAAAATAACCTGCTCTTATAGCAAATTGTTTATTATACCAATACTCCAATCCTGCAGAAATATTAAACTCTCTCAATTCCTCAGAAAATCCATCAGGAGCGTCATTAAAAGATTGAAAAATTCCTGTTACAATAGGCACATCAGGATTCTTACCAGACTCAATAACAGGTTCACCAGTTATATCATCTAATATAGGATTTCCTGAATCATCTGTTGCATATACTGGCGGAGTTGGAACTAACAACTTATTAACATCTGTTAAAATTGCAATAGAATTATGGTCATCCATTAAAAAAGTTAAAGACTGTCCAAACCTCAAGTTTATTGGTATAAAATCTTTTATGGCATCATCTGTATAAGAAATTTTTGTCCCAATATTAGATATATTCATTCCCAAATTTAATATTGCATCTTGCCCAAATATCTCTGTCTCTTCTGTTGTATAAAACACACCAACATCAGCTGCAAAAGCATTACCGGCCTTGGTATCTTGACCTTGAACAGAAATACCACCTGTCAAATTAGAACGAACATACCTTACTGCAATACCTCCAGAAAAACGTCTCCCAAACTTTTGACTATATCCAACATCAAATGCGAACTCAGCAGGATTAAAATCTCCTATAGCTAATCCATCCTCATTTGTAAACTTAATATCACCCAAAGAAAAATACCTAAGTGATCCACCAATAGCACTATTATCTCCAAGTTTTTTGTATGCACTAACGTATGATAAACTGATATCCGGAACTAAAGCCCTTAACCATGGTGAATAAGAAATCGAAATACCAGATTCTTTTTCAATAAAGGCCAGCTTTGCTATATTCCAATGCATAGAATTAGCATCTGGAGACGAAGCTACACCTGCATCACCTAATGCTCCAGCTCTAGAATCAGGAGCTATTGAAAGAAAAGGAACAGCAGTTGTAATTGTATTTAATTGTAATGCGCTTCTTGTTATTTCATCATCTTGAGCATTAACATTTGTTAAAAATGCTGATGAAATAATCATTACGATAAGAGTTCTTTTCATTAATATCAATTAAAAAATAATTAGCAAATATACATTTTTAAACAAAATAAAAATATACTATCACGTTTTAGAAACGACAAATCAGTCATTTTATTATGAGTTACCTTAAAATAACTAGCTTTTCATATTTCTCTGCAATAGAATAGTTCTCGGTTCGTACCTTTAAACGATAAACATAAACTCCTCTACCTATTTTATCACCATACTCATCAAGGCCATCCCATGTTATTGAAGTTGATCTAAAACCTTGATTAAATACATGCTTTTCTAAAGTCTTAACTAATTTACCAGAAACAGTAAACACCTGTACTTGAGCGTATAGATCTTTACCTGGCTGATTATGCTCAAACCAGAACTCAGTATAAGTTGTAAAAGGATTCGGGTAATTGTAAACTCTATCAATGACTATATCTTTCGTTTTTACAACAACAAACTCAATAGTTGCCTCAGAAGAATTATTATAAACATCCCACACTTTTAGAGTTAACTTATGCCTTCCTTCAGTTAATTCGGAAAAAGGAAAATTTACTTTCCCATTTTGATAACTGTTAAGATCGGCCTCATAAAAATCATTTAAAATAAATGATTCTTCAGTTTTATCATCTAATACAGCAATTATATCATGCCCTATCCCATTACCTACCATATTAATACCATGGACATCAGAAATATTAGCTAATAATATTGGGTTTTCGTCTGTGATACCACCAAAAACAAATTTCGAATCATTCATAAACAATTCTATTTCTGGTCCAACTTCATCAACAGCATAATTATCAGCAGTACCTCCAATGTAGAAGTCAGTATAAAAACCATTGGCATCTTCTACCTGGTTTTCTGCATAATAACTCAATTTACCCTCTCCATAATTATATGATATATCTTTTGGGACAACAAACGAATATGAAAAATCTCCGTTAACAACACTCACTTTCCCTTTAAACAATTTGCTAGTTTGAAGATTAAAATTAAATGCGTTACCACCATCATTTTGTAAAGAAACAATTGCCTTTTTTTTATCAAATACGGTAGGGTAAATCACTCCATTGTAATTCGTCAACTTGTTTCCTAATCTATCTTTCACTTCTCCTTCAATAGTAACCTTACCTAAGGCCTTAATAGTATCAGCAGAAGAGATATTTAAGCCATTAATCTTAGTTGTATAAACATCATGTATTGGATAAGCTAACTTTAAAGCTGGATCACCAAGTAAAGTAAAATTTCTGTTATTCGCGTCACTCGCATTTAAATTTTTAACCTTTAGAAATATTTCACCTATTGTTGAATATTCATTATTCACTGTATTAAAAACTTCGTTATAAAAACTAGTATTTAAATCAAAATTAGGCGCTGAAAAAACTAACCTAACTGTAGTCAACAAAGCTAAACCACCATGCTCGTTAACTAGTACCAGTTCTCCTGCAGTAGTTCTGTTAGGATCATCAAATCGGCTAAACTCACACGTTGCTGTAATAAACAAAGGATACCCAAAATCATTTGTCCAACCATTGATATCAGTTACCGTAAGAACTCTCTCATGCCCCCATCCTGTTTCACCTCCATGACCTGTATAGTTAACTACCAAAGAACCTTTATTTACAGCCTCACCTATAGCTTTAGTAACATCAGGATACCTGGCACCACCCGGTGTAACCTCTTGTTTAAAAGCATCAAAAAAGACCTTATTCACATTATATTCCTTATTACTTATTTCAACCTTAGTTGCCAAGGTATTAGCTTGAGACATATGAATATTGTTATCTTCATCATCACCAATAAATGTAACTCTATTTCTCCATTCGTTCATGGACGCTGGAATATTATAATTTATTATCTTATTGACGACATTGTCCGCTTCTTCTTTTGTTTTAACAGGCAATCTTCCAATAGCAATATCCATCAACTCAGTACCAGTTTGCTGTAAAAAAGTACCCTCATTTAAATCTAATAACCCATAATAATCATCAGAAACTAATGAACCAATAATATTTACAGAATTAGGGGTTTGATAGGTTGGAATAAAATTAGTATTACCAGCCTCTCTATCTTTATTATCATAGGAGCCATCACCAATCAACAACAAGTACTTAGGTATATCTAAAGGTATGGTAGCATTTTGATATAACATTCTTACAAAACTTCGTATGGCTAAGACATCCTGCGAACCAGAAGAATACTCATTATAAATTTGCTGTGGAGTAACGAGAACGACACTTAAACCTTCATCTTGGTGAAACTGAACTAATTGATTCGCTTGGTTTAAAAAATTAGGATGACTTACTATCACCATATCTGCTTGAGCAATTCCATGTAAGTTTTGATTCTCTACAATTCCTAATCCAATAACCTGAGTCTCATAATTAGTACTAAATGCCACAAACTCTTTTAAAGTATCGGTAGATATAGAATATAATAGATTACTTCCTACCATTGAAAATTGCTGCTCTCTTATGTTAAATGGATCAGAAACATCCCATACTTTTGAAATATTAGAAGAATTTAAAATAGAAAAGGTTGATATATTACTAAATCCAACGGACTGAACATCTCTAAAGAACATCTGTTCTCCGGTCATAATTAATTTTCTTCTTGCATTTACTTCAATCTCATTTAACCAACCAACAGAACTCGCAGTTGGTTTATTATAGGACACATTAATGTTCACAAGATTACCAGTAGGATTAAATGAAAACCCTCCACTCCCAATACTAGCAAAAGGACCTGTATATGAGGATGTACTAACCGAACTCTGTACAATATTAGTAGAACTACCCGAAGAAGATAACACAAATGCACTTTGAACAGACGAACGAGCTGCACTTGACATTTTTGCAATAACCACTGCGCTCATATCTATGTTAGGAAAATTAAAAATAAAATCAAAATTAGTTGTTGCATCAAAAAATTCACCAAACCATTCTTGTCCTGATTTTATTAAATTAATATTATCTTCTTCATGATATCTGTAATCATTAAATGTTGAAACAGGATTGCCAGGTAAACTACTGGATATTTGAGATGAAATTCGTTTAGAAACTTCACCTGTATTACTAAAAGTAATAAAGTAATAAGTTGAATCACTGTATTTATGTATTTCATGCTCAAACATATTTTCAGAAAAATTATATTCCCAAGAATGAGGAGACTGACCATAAAACAAAACAAAATCTTCTACATCAAATGAGTTATCAGTAGCACCTTCTACATGAACTGCATTTTGAATCAAATCATCTTCTCTATAATCAGAATTAAGAGCAGGAAGCATTTTACCACCATTACCATATAATTTAAAATTATTTGGGTCTAAATTATCAACATCAAAACCTATATCCTTTAGGCTCTGATAAGACAATTTAAATATACCTTCTTTAAGCACGGCTATTTTATACCAGTCACCAGAACTAAGTACAGAATTAGTTGCAAATGCTTTTTTAGCAGTAAAAGACTTATTTATTTGATTTTGAATTTCAACTTGGACTTTATATGAAATTACACGTTCGTATTTATTCTTCTGTGAATTATATCTAATAGGAGTAAATAACATTTCTCCGTAATTAATTTTTTTACTTATACCATTAACGAATGTCAAATCTACATCTCCTTTAACAAAATCAATCCCAGAAACGCCTAACAAATCGTTATCTTCAACTTCTTCATATTCGAAAGAAATAATATTTAAACCACTTATTTCCTCTTGATTTAATTTCAATTTTCGTGAAAAAAAAGGTAAATAATCTTTATTCACGTCATATTTTGCCTTTTCAAAAAATAAAAAAGATTTTAAATTAGTCTCATCAATTTTAGAAATTGAATTTTTTTTCCAGTCAATTTCACCCTCAAGCAAAACAGTACGAGAAACAACAAGGATAGGACTTAGAAGCCCAATAATTAATATGGTTTTAAAATAATTCATATGATATATTAGACAAAATTAAGATTATTTAACTTATATTTACAAATTAAATTTTAATAGAAAACGCAACAAAAAGTTAAATATTGTTTTCATAAGTATATCTAATTATATACATTTGGGACTTTGCAACTAGAACTGCAAATTTTGGTAAATTTAAGATTAAAGGTAATTTATGTTAAAAAAGTTTACATTTAGAACGGGGGTTATAGCAATTTTTTTGCTGTTCTTGTCAAATAGCTTATTTGCACAAGACCCTGAATTCACTCAATTCTACTCTAATCCTTTATATTTGAATCCAGCATTTGCTGGAACCGCTCATTGTCCGAGGGTTTCCTTAAACTACAGGAATCAGTGGCCAGGAATCAGTGGATCATTCATTACTACAAGTGCGTCTTACGATCAACATGTTGATGCTCTTTCTGGTGGTGTCGGTTTAATAGTTATGAATGATCAGGCAGGAGAAGGAACCATGAGTACAACAAACGTAAGTGGAATGTATTCGTATCAAATTCCAGTAGGAAGAAGGTTTTCTATTAAAGCAGGACTTCAAGCTACTTGGGCACAAAAATCTGTAGATTGGAGTAAACTTACATTTGGAGATATGATAGATGCTCGAAGAGGATTTATTTATAATACTCAAGAAGTACAAAGAGATCAAACTGCTAATTACGTAGATTTTTCTGCTGGTGTGTTAGGATACAGTGAGAAATATTTCGTTGGATTTGCTGTTCATCACTTAACTCAACCTGACGAGTCAGTAATTCAAGGCACAAGCCCATTACCTAGAAAATATACTTTTCATGCTGGTGGTGTTATACCTGTTCAAAGTAAGGGTGAACCTGCATCTCTTTCTCCTAATCTATTAATACAAATGCAAGGAAATTTTAGACAAATAAATTATGGTATGTATTTCTCTAAAGGACCAATAATTGGAGGTCTATGGTACAGAAATTCAGACTCTTTTATTGCACTTATAGGATTACACACTGGAATATTAAAATTTGGCTATAGTTATGACATTACTGTATCAAAACTAACACAAACAAGTGCAGGTTCTCATGAATTATCGCTTGGATTAACTTTTGATTGTAAACCTAAAAAGAGAAGGTTTAGAACAATAAGTTGCCCATCTTTTTAGTTTATTATAATTGCATTATCAAACTCAATTTGTTATGAAAACACAAGTAAAAGGTAAAAAATATTTATATTTATTAATATTAGCGATTCCATTGCTATTTTCATCTTGTAAAAAAGAATCATCTGGTGCTACTGGATGGAACTACAATGACCCTTCAAATGGAGGATTTCAAAAAGTACCATACTTAGAGCAAGAGACAGGTCCCGGGCTAGTTTTAGTAGAGGGTGGAAGATTCACTATGGGTCGTGTTGAACAAGATGTACATTATGACTGGAACAATATCCCAAGAACTGTTTCAGTATCTTCCTTTTACATGGATGAAACTGAAGTAACAAACTTTATGTATTTAGAATATTTATATTGGCTAGAAAGAGTATACTTAGCTGATTATCCTGAAGTATTCAGAAAAGCATTACCAGATACATTAGTATGGAGAAGTAAATTAGGCTATAACGAACCTTATGTTGACTTTTATCTAAGACATCCATCATATAGAGATTATCCTGTAGTTGGAGTAAACTGGCTTCAAGCAAATGACTACTGTGCATGGAGAACCGATAGAGTAAATGAAATAATCTTAATTCGAGAAGGTTTATTTGATCACTACCCTAATCAAATTAATGAAGATAACTTCAATACAGAAGCCTATATTCTTGGCCAATATGAAAGTGGAAAAAGAGTTGATGGAATTCCTGACTTAAATCCTAATAAGGAATATAGAAATGTTACAATTGAAGATGGTATACTTTTACCTAAATATAGGCTTCCTACAGAAGCAGAATGGGAATATGCTGCTTACGGTTTAATTGGTAATACAATTGACGAATTAATTCCAGATAAAAAATTATACCCATGGAATGGTCATGCAATTAGAAACTCTAATGAAAAATACATTGGACAAATTCTGGCAAACTTTAAAAGAGGTAGAGGAGATAATATGGGAGTTGCAGGTAAACTAAATGATAATGCAGATATTACTGCACCAGTATACGCTTATTGGCCGAACGATTATGGATTGTATAATATGGCTGGTAATGTTAGTGAATGGGTAATGGATGTTTACAGACCACTTTCTGGAGAAGATAATGATGATTTTAGACCATTTAGAGGTAATGTTTATAAGACAAAAGTTTTAGATGAAGAAGGAGCTATTATGGAAAAAGATAGTTTAGGAAGAATTATTTACCGAGATGTAGATCCTAAATTAGACAACTTGCAAGCAAGAAGGAATTATAAAGAAGCTGATAACATTAATTATCTTGATGGGCATTGGGAATCTAACGTTAAATACACTCAACTAAAAGAAGATACAAAAAATAAGGAACCTCGTAACCAAATGTATGAATTTGCAAAAACTACTCTTGTAAGCGATAAAGCCAGAGTATACAAAGGAGCATCTTGGAAAGATAGAGCTTACTGGGCTGTCCCTGGAACTAGAAGACATTTAATTGAAGAGCAATCAACTGACTTTATTGGATTTAGATGTGCTATGACAAGATTAGGATCACCAATTGGCCTTGGATATTAACAAAAGACAATTAAATACTTTTTATAAACCTTCAACTTTTAGTTGAAGGTTTTTTTATGTTTACAAAATGAATATTAAAGCATTATACGAGATATTTAAAACCTACTCAAATATTTCAACTGACAATCGAAAAATAGTGCCAAATTGCCTGTTTTTTGCACTTAAAGGAGAGAATTTTAATGGAAATAAATTTGCAAAAGATGCTTTAAATCAAGGTGCCAGTTATGCAATTATAGATGAGAAAGAATTCAATACCTCTGATCAGTTTATTCTTGTTGAAAATGTCATAGAAACACTACAGCAACTAGCAAACTATCATCGAAAACAGTTTAATATTCCATTTATAGGAATAACTGGAACAAATGGAAAAACAACGACTAAGGAATTTATTAATGCTGTTCTTAGTAAAAAATACAAAACAACTTTTACTCAAGGGAATTTAAACAACCATATTGGTGTGCCTTTAACAGTACTTTCAATTAAGAAAAATTGTGAAATAGCAATTATTGAAATGGGAGCAAATCATATTGGAGAAATTGGCTTTTCATGCAATATAGCAGAACCTAACTATGGAATTATAACAAACATAGGTAAAGCTCATATTGAAGGTTTTGGAAATGTCGAAGGAATTATAAAAACTAAAAATGAACTTTATCAATTTATCCAATCAAAAAATGGAAACCTATTTGTAAATAATGAAGATAAAACGTTAATAGAATTATCTAAAAACATTAAGAAACAAACATATGGTAATGCTAAAGCAGATTGCTTCGGAAAACTAATATCATCTAATCCATCAGTTAAATTACAATGGAATAACAACTTAATCACTGCAAATCTATATGGAGCTTATAACTATCAAAATATTTTAGCTGCAATTTGTATAGGGAACTACTTTAATGTAGCATCTGTAGATATTAAAAGAGCTATTGAAGAATATTTCCCCACGAACAACCGCTCACAAATTATCGAAAGTAATACAAATACAATTTTCTTAGATGCATACAATGCAAATCCAACAAGCATGAATGCTGCAATAGATACTTTTGTTGAGAATGATTCTAGTAACAAATTAATGATACTAGGAGATATGCTCGAGCTTGGTAATACATCTATTGACGAACATCAAGCAATTGTTAGTAGAATTGAAAAGCTTAAAATAAATACACTATTTATTGGTAAGGAATTTAATTCTATAAATAACAAATACGAGTTTACTTATTTACAAAATGTAGATGAAGTAATTAAATGGCTTAAGCACTCCGAACTAACTAATCATCAAATACTGATTAAAGGCTCTAGAGGAATTCGACTAGAAGGTGCAGCAAACTACTTACAAGATAAATATTAAAACATAAAAGAGGAAAAACTACTAAGTTTTTCCTCTTTTATTTATACTTGAATGATAAAAAGGTTAATCCTTTAAAATAGATCTTGAAATTATAATTTTCTGTATTTCAGTTGTTCCTTCATAAATTTGAGTGATTTTTGCATCACGCATTAAACGTTCAACATGATATTCTTTAACGAAACCATAACCACCATGAACCTGAACAGCCTCGGTTGTAACATCCATTGCAGTTTTAGAAGCAAAAACCTTAGCCATTGCACCCTCTTTAGTAAAGTCCATTTTATTATCCTTTAACCAAGCAGCTTTTAAACATAATAATCTAGAAGCTTCAATAGTTGTAGCCATATCTGCTAATTTAAATGCAACAGCTTGATGTTGAGAAATAGGTTTACCAAAAGCTTCTCTTTCCTTAGAATAAGCTAAAGCTAATTCATAGGCTCCTGAAGCTATTCCTAATGCTTGAGAAGCTATACCAATTCTTCCTCCAGATAAAATTTGCATAGCAAACTTAAATCCAAATCCATCTTTCCCTATTCTATTTTCTTTAGGCACTTTTACATCGTTAAATAATAATGTATGCGTATCAGATGCTCTAATTCCTAATTTATTTTCTTTAGCACCAACTACAAAACCTTCCCATCCTTTTTCAACAATAAAAGCGTTAATACCTCTATGCCCTTTTTCTCGATCAGTTTGTGCAATTACTATACAATAACTTGATGTTCCACCACTTGTAATCCAGTTCTTAGTTCCATTCAATAAATAATGGTCTCCCATGTCTATTGCTGTAGTTTGTTGCGATGTTGCATCTGAACCTGCTTCAGGTTCAGACAAACAAAATGCTCCAATCTTTTCTCCTTTTGCACAAGGAACTAAATATTTATTTTTTTGTTCTTCTGTTCCGAATTTTTCAATTCCCCAACAGAATAATGAATTATTAACAGACATTA
>CAJWVX010000101.1 GCA_913048175.1 uncultured Flavobacteriales bacterium
CCATTTAGGCAATACAAATAATCCAATAATTAGATAAGGATAGTAACTAAATAAACGCCATAAAACAGCCAGCAAACCGGCCAGCCCAATTGGGCTGAAATCAGCTAAAAATCCTTGAAAAGCAAATTCTGCAATCCCTGCTCCTCCAGGAGTTGGACTAACCAACATAATTACCCACATTACCAATTGTCTTCCATATACCAATAAATGGTCTCCAACTGGAGTAAACGCCAATAAAATAAAATTAACTACCCAAAAACGGGCAGTCCAAGAAAACAACGTTACCCCAAAAGATTTCATCCAAAACAATAAAGATTTATCCTTTAACTCTTGAGATGTTCTAACAATATCTTCTCCAACATGCTCCATTTTATCAAACCACCTACTTAAGAGTTTCCATTTAAAAATATAAAGTAACAATTGTTTAAATCCTTTTGGATTAAAAAAAACTCCGTAAACAATTACTAAACTCAATAATAATATAAAACCATAGCCTAAAGCGAATAATCCTTTTACAGAAAAAGTAATTCCTAAAATTTCTTTTTTAAGTTCAATGGGAAATAAATAATCCGTCCCAACAAACAGAATTATTATTGGAACAGTGATAACATAAAATAACTCATCCAACAAAGCAGTTATCATAACTATAGTAGTACTCTTCCCTGCACTTAACCCCTCCTTTTTTAAAATATACAAGGCAACACCTGAACCTCCGACTACCGATGGTGTTATTGCAGAGGCAAACTCCCAAAGCATAATTACATCAAAACTATTTCGCCATGTAATTTGATTATCAGTTAAAACTCGAATTCGGTACATATAAGCTAAATCTCTAATTACCATCATTAGCAAAGCAATCAATAACCAAAAAAATGTGTCAAATCCCCATTCTACTTTTTTAAATTCTTCCCAACTGGTTTGTGAATAGAGTAAATAAATTGCAACACAAAATCCTATAGTAACTGGAATAGCAACTTTTTTACCTGTAAATAACTCTTTTACTTTATTACTTTTACGCATTAAATTATTCTTATGAAAAAGATTTATCACCTATCAACTTGTTCTACTTGCAATAGAATTATCAAAGATTTAAGTCTTGATGATTCTTTTGAGTTTCAAGATATCAAATCTAATAAAATTACTACCGAACAGCTTGAGCAAATGAAAAAAATGAGTGATTCTTATGAAAGCTTATTTAGCAAAAGAGCAATGAAGTATAAAGCGATGGGGTTAAAGGAAAAAACACTGAGCGAAAATGACATTAAAAATTTAATAGTAGACGAATACACTTTTTTAAAACGTCCCGTTATTATTATTAATGATAAAATTTTTATTGGAAACTCTAAAAAAGTTATTGAAGCCGTAAAAGAAATGTTGGATGTTTAACCCTTTAAATTTATTTTTCTCATAAGCACGTTGCTACACAAAGTTATAGATCAACTTTTAACTCTCCATCTTTAAGCCTTTTAACTTAATTATGAACTCTAACATAAAAGCACATATCGCATTACTGTTTGCTAACATTATCTATGGTTTAAATTATACTGTAGCTAAAGATCTAATGCCTGATTATATCTTGCCATTTGGTTTTATTTTTTGTAGGGTAATTGGAGCGCTCAGTTTATTTTGGATTATCCACTCTTTCAACTATGAAAAAGTAGAGAGAAAAGATCTATTATTAATGGCAGTTTGTGGCTTTTTTGGTGTATTTGCAAACCAACTAATGTTTTTTTATGGTCTCAATTTAACCACACCAATAAATGCAGGAATCATAATGACATCTAACCCAATACTAGTAATTATTGCTTCCGCCATCATTCTGAAAAATAGAATTACAGTTCTTAAAGTGGCTGGAATATTCTTAGGAATAGCTGGAGCTCTACTCCTATTACTAGTTAAAAAAGACTTCTCCTTTGGCTCTGATACTTTATTGGGAGATTTCTTTATTTTCATGAATGCACTTTCTTATGGCATTTACCTTGTTTTAGCAGTTCCATTAATGAAAAAATACAAACCCTTAACAGTCATAAAATGGGTGTTTACTTTCGGAGCAGTTTTCGTAATCCCCTTCGGTTTTCAGCAGTTTACAGAAATAGAATGGAGCACATTTCCTATTGATGTTTGGTGGAAATTTGCTTTTGTAGTTATTGCAACTACCTTTTTTGCCTACTTATTAAATATTTATGGACTTAAAAAACTGAGTCCTTCAGTTGTATCGACATACATTTACTTGCAACCACTATTAGCTGCCTTAGTTGCTATATGGGCAGGAAAAGACTCTCTGGACTGGATTAAGATAGCCGCTGCTATTCTAATTTTTACTGGCGTTTATTTAGTGAGCAAAACTAAAAGCGAAAAAAATCCATAGTATTATTACATTTGCACTCTAATTTACTAGTATGGTTAAATCAATGACCGGTTTTGGAAAAGCAACCGGAGAAATAAATAACAAGAAAATTACTGTTGAGATTAAATCTTTAAACAGTAAGCAAGCAGATATTTCTGTACGAATGCCTTCTTTTTATAAAGAGAAAGAATTACCATTAAGATCTTTAATAAGCAAGAACCTACAAAGAGGAAAAATAGAATTTAATCTTTATGCTGAGTTATTAGGTGGAAGTTCAACTCTTCACCTTAACAAGGAACTCTTTAAACAATATTATAATCAGTTTAACGAAGCAGCAAATGAAGTTAATCCAAATCATAATTCTGATTTAGTCGGTATAATTTCTAAAATGCCTGATTTAATGAAGTCTGAAAGAACTGAATTAGATGAAAATGAATGGACAAGCGTTTTTAAGGTGATTGAAAATGCTTTCATAGAAATTAATGACTTTAGAAAAACGGAAGGGGACTCTTTAAAAGAAGAGTTAACGATAAGAGTAAACAACATTTCTAGTTTACTTTCAGATGTTGAACAATACGAAGAGGAAAGAATAACGACTGTAAGAAACAAAATTTTAAACAATCTTAAGGAGGTTATTGATGAGAGTAGTATAAATCAAGATCGTTTTGAACAAGAATTGATTTACTATATCGAAAAATACGATGTTACCGAAGAGAAAACTCGTTTATTTCAACATTGTAAATATTTTACAGAAACAATGAACTCAGAAATCTCTGAAGGAAAAAAACTGGGTTTTATTTGCCAAGAAATGGGTAGAGAAATAAACACCTTAGGTTCAAAAGCAAATCACCTAGAACTACAAAAAATAGTAGTTCAAATGAAAGATGAACTTGAAAAAATTAAAGAACAGATTTTAAATATCTTATAAGAAATGGAAGGAAAGTGTATCATATTATGTGCACCATCGGGAGCTGGGAAAACATCAATAACAAAATATTTATTACAACAAGATTTAGGATTGAAATTCTCTATTTCTGCATGCAATAGAGAGAAAAGAGCCAATGAAGTTGATGGTGTTGATTATCATTTTTTATCTACAGAAGAGTTCAAAAAAAGGATAGAAAACAATGAATTTGCAGAGTGGGAAGAAGTGTATAAAGACAATTATTACGGGACTTTAAAAACTGAAATAAATCGTATTTGGAACAACGGAAAAAATGTAATTTTTGATGTTGATGTTGAGGGTGGTCTTAGCCTAACTAAACACTTTGGAGAAAAAGCTTTAGCCATGTTTATTAAACCTCCATCATTTGAAGCTTTAGAAGCAAGATTAAGAGGAAGAGGTACTGAAGATGAAGAGAAAATACAAAAACGCTTAAACAAAGCTCATAAAGAACTAGAATTCTCTAAGTGGTTTGATTACATTGTTCTTAATGACAACTTAAAAGATGCACAAAAAGAAGCGCATATGCTTGTAAAGACATTTTTAAAATAAAAACTCTATGAAGGTTGGTTTATATTTTGGCACTTATAATCCAATTCATATTGGTCATTTAATTATCGCCAACCATATGACAGAAAATTCTGAATTAGACCAGATATGGCTTGTCGTTTCTCCACAAAACCCTCTAAAAAAGAAAGCGACCTTGTTAGCTGATTACCATAGACTAGCTTTGGTAGAAAGAGCCGTTGAAAGTAATAACAAGTTAAAAGCTTCAAACATAGAGTTTAGTTTACCTATACCATCATATACTGTTGATACCCTTACTTATATTCAAGAAAAACATCCTGACCATGATTTTTCTATTATTATGGGAGAAGATAATTTAAGAACGCTGCATAAATGGAAAAACCATCAGCAAATCTTAAAGAACCATAACATTTACGTTTATCCAAGGGCTTTAACACAACAAGAATTAATGGAAGGATCTTCTAAAAAAGAGACTCCTTTTAAAAATCATCCAAAAATTACGATTACTAATTCTCCAGTAATGAAAATTTCTGCCAGTTTTATACGTAGTGCTATCAAACAAAAAAAAGATGTTAGATATTTACTTTCTGAACCTGTATATAAATACTTATCAGAAATGAACTTCTACAAAAAGTAGTTACTAATTATCAAACTTAATAAAGTCATAAAAAGTAATTCGGACAACCATTTCTTTTTGATATTTTGAAAAAAATTTGCTACGACTATAGAAATAGGTATAGTCAACACTACAAAAGTTGCTAAATAATCTACTTTATTCAAAAACAACGTTCCTAATCCAAATACAGTCATTATGATTATAACGACAAGCATTTTACGAGTTCTTAGCGCCCCGCTATTCATAAATGAAACAATCCGCATAAATGACAAAAGGATAACACTAAAAACTACAAAAAACAATACCTTAAAAATTACAGGATACTCACTCCAACTAAAATTAAAAACTTCTTTTATATAATCTGTCCAGTTGAAACCCTCTAAATCTCCGAAAACATAATTATAACACACAAAATATATAATAGGGATACTAAACCCCATTAATGTAATTAAGAAATCTCTCCACTTAGGAGAGATCATATAAATTAATCCAAACCACAAAAACAAAAGAAAAACTCCATTTGGCAAATAAATAACTGTAGCAATAGATATTAAGAACCCTGCGTTAAAAGAAAGAGCAAAGCCTCCTTTCGTATCATAAATCCTAAGCAACTGATGAACTCCTAAAAGAATAAAAGTATTTGCAATAACAACTTGATTCAAACTGAACAACTTTATAAAACAACTGTTCAGAAGCACAAAAATTAGACTCGTTAAATGAGAGTTATTCTCAACCAACTTATATTCGTTAACAATAATGTTTAGGTAGATAGCCTGAATCGAAATAAAGATTATGGCTACAACAATATCTAACCAAAGAAAACCTGAAGAAATAAAGCTTTCCGTTTCTATAACTTGCTCAATAAAAAATGCAGGAATCCATAGTAAAACTGTTAATAGAATTACTAATCCATTAACTAATTTTTGATTTGATTTGAAGACTCCTATTAGCATTTTTCCTCTATATATTTAGCATTTCACAATATTAATCAATTATATTTTTGAATGTTGAAGATAAGTTTTACTTTTGTTTAATAAATTTAAAGTTATGACAGAGTTTTTATATTGGTTTGGACATTTTATGCATGATGTATTTGAAATGACATTAGTGCCATTAGGGAATTTACCAAACTGGGCATTTATTGCTTTTGCTTTTGTATTATTAGGATGGTGGATGAAGCTGCAAAAGAAGTACAATGATGAAGCTGCTGCAAATCCGAAGCAACTAAAATAATTTCAGAACATATACACGCACAAAAACCTTGAAATTAATTTCAAGGTTTTTTCATTTTCAGCAACTATACAATCTTGTTCAACAATAAAATAAACAACAATATATAGTTAATAAAGTTGCTAGGTTAAAAAAAAGTTGTAAATTCGCAGCCCCATTTTAGGGTACATTGTAAAATTTAAAAAACAAATATAGTGGATACATTAAGCTATAAGACGGTTTCAGCAAACGCAGCCACAGTTAATAAAGACTGGGTACTTGTTGACGCTCAGAACGAAACATTAGGAAGATTAGCATCTAAGGTTGCATTTCTAATTAGAGGTAAACATAAAACAAACTTTACACCACATGTTGATTGTGGTGATAATGTTGTTATTATCAATGCCGGAAAAATTAAGTTAACTGGTAACAAATGGGAGGATAAAAAATATATCTCTTATTCTGGATATCCAGGTGGACAAAAAGTTGCTACTGCTACTGAAGTTATGGCAAAAAACCCTATAAAGATGGTTGAAAAAGCTGTTAAAGGGATGTTACCGAAAGGTCCCTTGGGAAGTCAGATGTACAGAAACCTTTACGTATATGAAGGTGCTGAACATCAGCAAGAAGCTCAACAACCAAAAGAAATTAAAGTAAGCGACCTTAAATAAGAAACATGGAAGTAACTAACGCAACAGGACGAAGAAAAAAAGCAGTAGCTAGAGTTTATCTTACAAAAGGTAAAGGAGATGTTACTATTAACAAAAAAGACTATAAAGTGTTTTTTCCTACAACAGTATTACAAGGAAAAGTACAGCAAGCTTTTGCAGCTACAGAAACATTAAAAGCTTACGATGTAAAAGTAAATGTTGCTGGTGGTGGTATTACTGGTCAAGCAGAGGCAGTAAGACATGCAATAGCTAGAGCTTTAGTTAAAATTGATGAGGATAATAGAGCGCTATTAAGACCTGAGAAATTATTAACTAGAGATCCAAGAATGGTAGAGCGAAAAAAACCTGGACAACCAGGAGCTCGTAAGAAATTTCAATTTAGTAAACGTTAATATAAATTATTGTTTAGTATCTAAATTTTTAAGACAGCTTTGGCTCTACTTAAAAATTGAGGTTATTAAAGAATGTAAACAATTAAGAAAATGGCAAAAGTAGAATTTAAAGAATTACTTGATGCGGGTGTACACTTTGGACACTTAAGAAGGAAATGGAATCCAAAAATGGCTCCTTATATCTTTATGGAGCGTAACGGTATTCACATTATCGATTTACACAAAACAGTAGTAAAATTAGATGAAGCATCTGCAGCATTAGCTCAAATTGCTAAATCTGGTAAAAAAATAATGTTTGTTGCAACTAAGAAACAAGCTAAAGATGTTGTTGCTGAAAGAGCTGCAAGTATCAATATGCCTTTCGTTACAGAAAGATGGCCTGGTGGAATGTTAACTAACTTCGTTACTATTAGAAAAGCAGTTAGAAAAATGGCTGCTATTGATAAAATGGGTGAAGATGGTACGTTGGCTGTTCTTTCTAAAAGAGAAAGATTACAAATTGCTCGTCAAAGAGCTAAGCTAGAAAAAAACTTAGGTTCTATTGCAGATTTAACAAGATTACCAGCAGCAATTTTTGTTGTTGATATCTTAAAAGAGCATATCGCTGTAGCGGAAGCAAAAAAATTAGGGATACCTACATTTGCTATCGTTGATACAAACTCTAATCCTAATATGGTTGATTTTGCAATACCTGCAAATGATGATGCTACCAAATCTATTGACAAGATTATGGAGTTAGTAACTGCAGAAGTTGCTAAAGGATTAGCAGAAAGAAAAGAAGGAAAAGATAAAGAAAAAGCTGCTGCTGCTACTGCAAAAAAAGCTGAAAAACCAGCTGCAAAAAAAGCTGACACACCAGCTGCAACAGAAGTTAAAGAAGAAGAAGCAAAAGCTGAATCTAAATAATATAACCACTTTTTAAAAAATTTTTAAATGTCAAAAATTACAGCAGCAGACGTAAACAAGTTACGTAAGCATACAGGTGCAGGAATGATGGACTGCAAAAAAGCCTTAGTTGAAACTGAAGGAGATTTCGATAAAGCAATTGATGTATTAAGAAAAGCAGGACAAAAAGTTGCTGCTAAGAGAGGTGATAGAGATGCAAACGAGGGTTTGATTATCGCTAAAAGAACTGAAGACGGTAAAAAAGCTGTTATGGTTGTTGTGAATTGCGAAACTGATTTCGTTGCTCAAAACGCTGAATTTAACACTTTTGCTACTACTATATTAGACGCTGCTATTGCAAATAGCCCAGCTTCTTTAGATGCTTTAAAAGCATTAAATTTTACTGGTGAGGCACTAACAATCGGAGAAAAGATTATTGAGCAAACAGGTGTGATTGGAGAGAAAATTGATGTTACTGGTTACGAAGTTGTTGAAGCAGAACATACAATTGCATACAACCACCCAGGAAACAGATTAGCTTCTATTGTTGCTTTAAACAAAACTGGTGAAGCAGTTGATGAAGCAGGAAGACAAGTAGCAATGCAAATTGCGGCAATGGATCCTATTGCTATCGATGAAAATGGCGTTGCTCCAGAGGTTATCGAAAAAGAAAAAGCTTTAGGTAGAGAAATTGCGGAACAAGAAGGTAAACCAGAAGCAATGTTAGATAAGATTGCTGAGGGAAAAGTAAAGAAATTCTTAAAAGATAATACTTTATTAAACCAAGCATCCGTTAGAGATAACAAAAAGACTGTTAGCCAATATTTAAATGAAACTGAAAACGGTTTAACTGTAACAGATTTTAAAAGAATAATGTTAGGATAACAAAACATAATTATTTAAAAAGAGAGAAATTTATTTCTCTCTTTTTTTTGCCCAAAAGTGAGATTTTCTTACTGATTCTATACAATAAACATTAGCTCTTACTTAAATATTAGAGCTATAATGAAATTTTAACTTATATAAAACATACTATGGCTTTCAAAAGAATTCTTTTAAAACTAAGTGGTGAAGCCCTAATGGGTGAAAAGCAATTTGGAATTGATAATGACAGATTAGCTCTTTATGCTAAAGATATTAAAGCGATTGTTGATCAAGGAGTACAAGTTGCAATAGTAATTGGTGGAGGAAACATCTTTAGAGGAATACAAGCTGAAGAAGGTGGGATGGAAAGAACACAAGGAGATTATATGGGAATGTTAGCTACTGTTATAAATAGTATGGCTTTACAATCTGCTCTAGAAGCAGCTGATGTTGATACTCGTTTACAAACAGCGATAGAAATGAAAGAAATTGCTGAACCATATATTAAAAGACGAGCTGTTCGTCATTTAGAAAAAGGACGAGTTGTTATTTTTGGAGCTGGAACAGGAAATCCATATTTTACAACAGATACTGCAGCTTGTTTAAGAGCAATTGAAGTTGAGGCAGATGTAATTTTAAAAGGAACAAGAGTCGATGGGATTTACACTGCAGATCCAGAAAAAGATAGTACTGCAACAAAATTTGAAACAATATCTTTTGATGAAGTTTACCAAAAAGGTTTAAATGTTATGGATATGACTGCATTTACCCTTTGTAACGAAAATAAATTACCGATCATTGTTTTTGATATGAACAAATCAGGTAACTTAAACAGAGTAGTAAATCAAGAAACTAATGTTGGAACATTGGTAGAAGGTTAATTTTTAATATCTTTATTTAAAATTATTAAACAATGAACGAAGAAATTGAATTTATATTAGATGCGACTAAAGAGGCAATGGAAACTGCAATGCTCCATTTAAACTCTCAATTACAAAAAATTAGAGCCGGAAAAGCATCTCCAATGATGTTAAGTAAAGTTCAGGTTGAATATTACGGAGCTTTAACTCCAATTGGCCAAGTTGCAAATATTAGTGCAACAGATGGAAGAACATTAACAGTTCAACCATTCGAAAAATCTATTATTGAGGCTATTGAAAAAGGTATTGCACATGCAAATTTAGGATTGAACCCTCAAAACAATGGGGAAAGTATAATCATTAACATTCCGGCACTTACTGAAGAAAGAAGAAAAGACCTCAGTAAACAAGCTAAAGCTGCTGGTGAAGAAGCAAAAGTTGGTCTTAGAAACACGCGTAAAGAATCAAATGATGGTGTTAAAAAATTAAACACTGCAGGTTTAAGCGATGATCAAACAAAAGATGTTGAAGCTTCAATTCAAAATATAACAAACACTTATACAGTGAAAATAGATGCATTAATTGATGCTAAAGAAAAAGATATAATGACTGTTTAAATCAACAGATACAAAAAATAAATCCTGACTTTATGTCGGGATTTTTTATTTATGAGAATAAAGAATTCCATATTATTTATTGCTTTAGTACTCATCCTTTCATTAAGTTGTTATGCTCAAAAAAAGGATATGATGAACTTATCTATAAATGTTACTTTAAAAAACTTAAGCTTTGGAGAATATATCCCTGCCAAAATATCAACTACAAACGCTAAACAACAAAATTTTAAAATCAAATACAGAGGCAATTCAAGTGCTGGCTATGATAAAAAATCATTCTCTATTAAGTTTCAAGAAAAAGTAGCTTTTAAACAGTTAGATAGTTCTTACAAATGGAAATTAAATGCAGATTATATAGATAAGACTTTAATGCGAAATAAATTGAGTTATGATCTTTTTAAAGCATTTTCTGAGAAAAACATTTCTCCAAAAACAACTTATGTCCTTCTTAAGTTAAATGGTTCTCCACAAGGAATTTATGTTCTTACTCAACGTGTTGATGAAAATCTCTTACAGTTAAATAAAAATGATTCTAGTACAAGAATTTTCAAAGCACCACCTATTTCTATTCCTACAGAAAAGCATAATCAAAAACACAAAGACTATTTAGGCTTTAGTCAATGGAATCCATTTTATGAAGATTTTTCTGAAAAAGCGAAAGAGAAACTAATTAAGCAGGCTTATTATAATCAGCGATATCCTAAAATAAGAGAGTCCGATAAAAAAAAAGATGTTCATGAAATAACAGAATTTATTTTTTCATCTTCGGATAATGATTTTTCTAATCCTGAAATTTTTAATTCGTTTTTTGATATAGAAAGTCTAATTGATTGGCATTTATTATTATTGGTTACAAACAATGCGGATGGATTAATCAAAAACTTCTACATCTATAAACAAAATAAAAGTGAGCCCTATAAAATTTGCCCTTGGGATTATGACCATAGTTTTGGTAGAGATGGCGGTGGATATTTAGACTTGACATCTTTTATCGATATTTCACAAAATAAGCTATTAGATCGTTTAATAAAAACAGATGCTTTTAATTATAAGAAAAAATTATATGATAAGTTTTTAAGTTTAAAAAAGGAAAAAGTTCTAACATATTCAACCATTAATAAAATGATTAAAAAAAATATAAGTCTAATTAAGCCGCATATTAAACAGAATGACAAAATATGGCCATTAAACAATATGCTTCAATTTGAAGAAAGTAATTTTAAAAAAGAAATAGCATTAATAAAATTTTGGATTAAAAACAGACTGCCTCAAGTTGAAAAATACTTGTTACAGTTAAACGCTCCAGTTAATCACTAATAATTAAAATGAAAAAATTACCTGCCATATCTTTAATCCTTAAGACCTACGGATTAATTCTAAGCATATTTTTTGTTTTTAGATTAATTCTATTTTTTACAGAAATTGATAGCCTAAATTATGATGTAGTTTCTTTAGTTACCATTTTTCAGTCATTTGGTATGGGAATCCGTTTTGACACTGTGATTACTGGTTACATCATGTTGCTACCTTCATTAATTCTGATTATTACCAGCTTTTTTAATATACAACTTTCTCTAATAAAACGAATCATTTTTTTCTGGACGTTTATTCTTTTTACTCTGTGCTTTATTATTTCAGGGGCAGACATACCTTATTTTAACCATTTCTATTCCCGATTTTCTATAGATGCATTTGCTTGGTTCGATAATCCAAGGTTTGTTCTTTCAATGATTTTACAAGAACCCAAATACTTTTTAATTGCCATCCCTTTTTTTATAGTAGTTATTGGTTTTTATAAAATCTTAAAAAAGGTGTTTAGTATTAACCTATGCCCTGAAAAAAAACCAAAAATGGTTTTTAAAATTATTTTTTCATTCGTCTTTATCTTGATAATGCTTATTACGATAAGAGGTAGGGTTGAGCATAAATCTCCCATAAGAATTGGAACAGCTTATTTTTCTGATAACTCATTTTTAAATAAATTAGGTTTAAATCCTGTTTTCACTTTAATGAGAAGTTATTTAGACGCACAAAATAAAGACAACCAAACAGTAAAGCTGATTAATGATAAAACTGCAATTAAAAATGTTCGCCAGTATTTAGGAATTACAAATTTACAATTTGATTCTCCTATTGCTAGAAGCATATTGTCAGATTCTCTTTCTGATAATAAACAAAATGTTGTACTCATTATTATGGAAAGTATGAGTGCTGGAAAAATGAGCAGACATGGAAACCTAAATAATTTAACTCCCTTTTTAGATAGCTTATCTCATAAATCTCATTATTTTGAGAATATTTATACTTCAGGAAAACATACCTTTAATGGAATATTTAGCACATTATTTTCCTTTCCTGCATTGTACAATCAGCACCCACTAAAACAGATTAAAAAATATAATGGTTTGAGTTCCTCTTTATTAAATCATGGTTATTCTACCAGTTACTTTACAACTCATGATAGTCAATTTGATAACGTAGAAGGCTTTTTAAGAGCCAATGATTTTCAAAACGTAATTAGTCAGGCAAACTACCCTGCAAGTGAAGTGAGGAGCACGTTAGGTGTTCCTGATGATTATATGTTTAGGTATTCTATTGATGAATTAAACGCATTAGCAAAACAAGACAAACCCTTCTTTGCAACCTTTATGACAACTAGCGATCATGGGCCTTATTACATTCCAGATTACTTTACACCTAAAACATCTGATATTAAACAACAGATTGTAGAATATGCAGATTGGTCGTTACAGCAATTTATCTCATTAAGTAAAAAAACTGATTGGTTTAATAATACCTTATTTGTCTTTATTGCCGACCATGGTGGGCCATTAAAGCCTAAATATGATATTGCTTTAAACTATCATCATTCACCACTAATTTTTTACTCACCTAATACACTAGATAATAAAACCTTTAGTAACATTGGAGGGCAAATAGATGTTTATCCAACAATAATGGGGATGTTAAACCTACCTTTTACTAATAACACTTTAGGAATTGATTTAAAGAAAGAAACAAGGCCTTATATTATGATTAATGATGATGATAAATTTGGAGTACTGGATACCACTCATTTGCTCATTGTAAAAAAAGAAGAGGAACCAAAATTCTATAATTATCAGAATAACGAGCTAACTAATAGTTTTGAGCAAAACAAAGTAAAAGCTAAAGAAATGGAAACCTATGGGAAATCTAATTTACAGGTTTTTCAGTGGATGTT
>CAJWVX010000102.1 GCA_913048175.1 uncultured Flavobacteriales bacterium
GAGGTTGCCAAGCAGAAATCGGAGTTTCTTCAGCTATGGCTGCTGCAGGTTTAACATATTGTATGGGAGGTACTTCTAAACAAGTCTTACAAGCTGCAGAAATTGCAATGGAACATCATTTAGGTTTAACTTGCGATCCTATTATGGGATTAGTTCAAGTGCCTTGTATTGAGAGAAATACCATGGGAGCAATGAAAGCAATTACTGCTTCTCAAATTGCATTGGCAGGAAACCCAGAAGCAGCTAAAGTAACTTTAGATCAAGTTATAAAAACGATGAAAGAAACTGCTGCAGCAATGAGTGATAAGTTTAAAGAAACCTCAGAAGGTGGATTGGCTGTTTCGGTTGCTGTTTCTGAGTGTTAACAACTACTTTGTCATCCTGAGCTTGTCGAAGGATCTTTTTACTATGCACTCCTCAATTCAAAAGGTTCCTCTAGGCTTTTGCCCGTTTAGCAAAACGTGTTGCACTTCAATTGGAATGAGAGCATAGTTAAATTCACCTCCATCTACTATCTCGCCATTCTTTTTGTTCTGTTGGAGTTAAAAAAGTCCAAGCAACAATTCGGCTTGTTTTATTTCCTTGTCCCATAGGAATCGTTTTTACTTCAACAGCTTTTTCGTTTTCTAACGATTTATAAATACTCTTTAGATTACTTTGTTTCGAAACCAACGTAGTAAACCAGAAACAAGAAGTAGAAAACTTCTTGCTTTCTCTAGCCATATTTCTTACAAACTTGTTTTCACCACCTTCACACCAAAGCTCATTACTTGTTCCACCAAAATTCTTAGCTGTTTCAACTTCCTTATTTCCTCTTAAGTTTTTAATTTTTCTTTGTGTTCCTGCCGCAGCTTCTTCAGCAGAAGAATGAAATGGAGGGTTACAAACAGTAATATCTATTTGTTCTTCCTTACTGATTATTCCATAAAGAAGATCTTTTGCTTTTGGCTGTAGCCTTAGTTCAATATTCCCTTTTAGGTTTTTGTTTTGATCAATAATATTTTGAGCATTTTCAATGGCCTTCTCATCAATATCAGCACCAATAAATGACCATTGATATTCATGATTTCCAACTATTGGATAAATACAATTTGCTCCAACACCAATATCTAAGCATTTTATATCCATACCAGTTGGAGTTTTCCCATAATTACTTTCACCTAATAGTTGTGCTATGTGATGAATGTAATCTGCTCTTCCAGGAATAGGAGGGCACAAATAGTTCTTTGGAATTTCCCAAAAACCTATGTCGTAAAAGTGCTTTAATAAAGAAGTATTTAGAGCCTTAACCGCTTCTGGATTAAAGAAATCGATAGACTCATCGCCATATTCATTCGTCTTAACAAATTCAGCTAATTCAGAATGGCTTTTAATTAGCTCTTCAAAGTTGTAACGTTCTCTGTGCTTACTTTTTGGATGTAAGTTAGATTTTACTTTAGGATGTATTTTTGGAGTTTTCATTTAAATAATCTTAAAAAGGGTTAGTGGCCCAAACAGTAACTTCAGGAATAAATCCTTTATCACGCATTTCTAATGTAGCAATAATGGTGTGAGCAATTTCTTCAGCACCTAATTTCTTGTCAGCTTCATCACGTTCAACTCTATCTTCGGAATTAAAAGCGGTAGTTACTTCACTAGGGTTTACTAAACAAACTCTAATATTATGTTTTCTTAATTCTGCTTGCCAAGATTGAGTTATCCCTCTAACTGCAAATTTAGAAGCCGCATAAACAGTCCCTCTTTCAAAGCCCTTTAAAGCAGCTGTAGAACCTATATTTATAATGTTACCATATTCTTGAGCTATAAATGGTTTAACAATCTCTTGAGTTAACAACGTCAATCCAAAAACATTGGTAGCATAAACCGATTCTAAATCTTCTATAGTAATATCTCCTAACTTTGGAAAAACTCCAATTCCAGCATTGTTAATCAATGTATCAATTTTACCATCCAATAAATCAATTGCTTCAGCAGCTTTCTCTGGAATAGATTTTAAATCGGAAATATCAAATAGGAGAGGAATAGCTCCAATTTCATTGGCTACTTTTTCCAGTTTTACGGCATCCCTTCCAGTAATTACAACCTTAGCCCCCATAGCAATTAAATGTCTTGCTGTTTCTTTACCTATTCCTGAATTTCCTCCAGTCACTAATATGTTTGATCCTTCTATTTCCATAACTATCCTTTATTTAAATTCCTTAATCCCTCATAAACAACAACACTAACAGCATTAGCTAAATTTAGACTTCTAATGTGTTCGCTGTACAAAGGTATTTTATAAGTTGTTTCTTTATTGTCTAATGTTATACTTTCTGGCAATCCTTTTGATTCTTGTCCAAAGACTAAGAATAGTTCATCTTCAAAATCTATCTCCCAATGTGATTTTTCTCCATGGCTCGAAAAGTAAACCATTTTAGCTGTGAGATTCTTCTCATAAAACTCGGCAATATTCTCGTATTCAAAAATGTTTACGTGTTTCCAATAATCTAACCCTGCACGTTTTAATCGAGCATCTGTTATCTCAAACCCAAAGGGTTTTACCAAATGTAAATTACTACCCGAGGCTAAACTTAAACGACCAATATTCCCTGTATTGTTAGGGATTTCTGGTTCTATTAAAACAATATTAAATGCCATAATTTTGTAAAATTCAAAGTTACCAATTTTGTAATCTATTTTTACTTTCAAATATTTATATTCGTGTATATTAAAAGCTATTTACAATGAAAAATACTATTATATGTCTTTCTATTCTAACTATTATTTGTGGATGTTCAAAAAATGAAGATTCATATGATGTAGGCAATAGCTCAAGCTCTACCAATGTAGCTTCTACCAATTCATGTAGTACAATATCTGCTCAAAATTCAGTAACAAGTAACGGTGTTAGTTATATTATTAATGCTTTAGCTGGTTCTGCTAACTCTATAGGAGTTGAAGTTATAAATAACAATGGACCTTTTACGTCTAATTATTCTATGCAGCTATTAGAAGTTAGTAATGGTAACGTATGTGCTACAAATTCTAGTTCAACTGAATCATTACCTGGCATTGGCAAATTCTTTGAATTTCAGAATTTACCTGCGTTTTCATCCAACGCAAGTACTGTAGCTAAAGTTAAAATTATGTTAGATGGAAATATATTTGCTATACAAGATCTGAATGTCAATCAGTAATAATGTAGTAAATATCTATTATTTTAACTCTGCTTATTAGTCCTCTCCAACAATCCAAACCAGCAGGTTTTAAATGCGTATCAGTTATTTTAAACCCAAAAGGTTTTACTAAATGTAAATTACTGACTGAAGCTAAACTTAAACGATCAATCTTCCCTGTATTATTAGGGATTTCTGGTTCTATTAAAACAATATTAAATGTAATATTTTTGTAAAATTTAAAGTTTTAAAATAAAAACTGAAAAAAACCAAAGAAAAATTGACCATTAAATAAAAAGTTTTGAAATTAATAGAGGTTATCAATTAATAACTTTAAATTCCATGTTTTTTAAATAAAATGGGTGCAAAAAATATCATATCATTAATTATTCTTGGAGTTATTATAAACTATAATTCAATTTATGGTCAAAATATTGGAGTAGTAAAGGTAATTGTTAATCCAAGTTCTGCTATAATAAAATTAGATACAGCATATTTAAAAAGCAATGTTCCTTTCAAAATAGAACCTGGAACATATACTTTAAAAATGTGGGCTCCTAAAAGACAACTTTATGAACAAGAAATTATAGTTGTTAAGGATACTTCTATAAGAATATTGAAAACATTAGCTGCCGCTGGAGAATATGTAAAATATACGCGAGACCTGAAGCGGTACAGAATTAATCGTTTTGCCTCTAGATTTATTCCGGTAACATTACTTGTGAGTCTAACAGCATTTAACATAAAAAGGCAGAACAACCTTAGTGATGAGGCTGATTTAAATTATAATAATGCAATAGAAGCTCAAGTATCTTACTATGAAGCGGTATACTTAGACGAAATTAAAATTTATAAAAATAGATTTAATGATAAAAAAGAAGCATATGAAGCTAGTATAAGTAGTTTCAGTAAGGCAAGAGTAATTACTTATGGAACAATTACTATTGGAGCTTTAGTAAGCTGGCATTTCTTTAAAGTAGCTAGAAGATTAGTTAAGCCCACTTATGAATCTAAAACGTTATTATCCAATCTTAATTTTAATTATCAAAAGAGCAATGGTTTCGATTATTTTGCACTATCTTATAATTTTTAGAATGATGAAAAAGCTATGCTATAAATTAATACTTTTAATATTGACATTAATAAGTCTTAACTCGTGTAGAAAAAATGAGCTTGAATCGATAGAGCTGACTAAAAATATTCACGAAGGAGAATTTGAGATGATGGTTCCTGTTAGAATTACATCTTCTTATGGTTTTGTTCCAACACCTGGGAACTGTAGAGTTATATTAAAATGGGAAATTATTCCAGACTATGTAACTTTAATGCAAAATAGAACTTATCAATTAGTGATTTACAAAAACGGTATTTTTGAAGGCACAAGATTGAGTACTGATATTGAATTTATTGACGCAGTTATTTGTGGTCAAAGCAATACTTATACTATGTCGGTGAGATATACTGACAATCAATTTGAAACGCTACAATCTGAATCTAATTCTATTCAAGTTAATTAAATATAAAGAAACCCAAACAGATATTTATTAGAATTCTAAGTCTGTTGTTACTACTTACATCTTGTAATAATGAGGAAGACATTGCTCCAACTCAAAATCGTTTTTCAGCAACTCCTCCTTGCGCATTAATAGTTACTCAGGATACAATTACGAACAACTCTGTTGATTATACAATAATTGCAAGTTCTGGTATAAACAATTCAATAGCCATTGAATTTATTAATACAACAGGTGCATTTAGTTCAAATTATTCTATGGAATTTATACAAGTTTTAAATAATAACAGCTGTTCTCAGAATTCAATTTCTACAGAATTGGTTCCAATTGATGGAAAAGCTTTTAATTTTGAAAATATGCCTTCTTGGTCTATTGATACTAACACAGTTGTTAAAGCGCATATTAAACTAGATGGAACGTCTTATTATTTGGCTGATTTACAATTGAATTTGTAGTTTAGAAAGAATTCGAGTTTCCCCAATCTCCATTTCCCCCAACAACAACTCTCCAATTCTAACTCTTACTAATCGTAAAGTTGGAAATCCTACTGCAGAAGTCATTTTACGTACTTGCCTAAATTTTCCTTCACGTAAAGTAACGCTAATCCAAGTTGTTGGTCCGTGTCTTTCATCACGGATCTTTTTACTTCTTGTAGCGAAAGTTGGAGTAGGATTGAGCAGTTTCACTTCGCAAGGCTGAGTCATATACTTTTTGCCCTCAAAACCAATTTCAATACCATTTCTAAGTATTTCTATTGCTTCATCAGTAATAGCTCCATCCAATTGAGCGTAGTATTCTTTTTCTACCTTGCTGCTACAAATGTGGTTACTTACTTTTCCGTCTGTAGTTAATAGTAATAGTCCTTCAGATTTTTCATCCAACCGGCCAATAGCCATAATTCCCTCAGGAAAATCGCCTAATTCGCCCAACAGTTTTTTAGAATTTTGTTTAGGGCCATTATTTACAAACTGACTTAAATAACCATAAGGCTTGTAAATCAGATAGTGTAGATGTTTTGAGTTTTGAATATCCACTAATTACAATAAAAATCCATTTTCCTCTTTCATCGGCTGAGGAATATTTTTATCATTAATCATTTCTCGAAGATCTATTTCAATACCTCTAGAGATAGCGGTAATAGGAACGTCATTGTAGGTCCCTTCAAAAGGATTTTCGGAATAATCGCCTATTTTTTCCATCAAATAATAAATCCAAATAATTAATCCGGATAGGATAGGAAATACCAACAACATCCAATTGTTAGTTTCTTTGAAAGCATCATAAAGTCCAAAAGGAACAAGCAAAGAAAACACTAAAGTTAGCCACATTGCTGTTGATGCATATTGCCTGGGGAATGGAAAGTTTTTAATCCTTTCAGCTTTTCCTTGGTCGGCATAGAAGCTAATAATTAATCGGTGCAACTCCATATGTCTGAATTCTTCATAACAATTCTCATCCCTTAACTCTTGAAATCTAATGGCTTGTTTGTTTAAAATTTGTGCAGCCATATTTGTTTTATTACTATAACTTTTAATTTCTTCTGAAGATAGGTATTGCTCTAGTTCTTTATCTAAATTATCTATATATCCTTCACATACTGTAGGAGAATACTTCCCTTTAATTCTTGAATCTAAATGTTCCCAAGTTCTGCTTAATCTTAATTGAAACCTCAAGGCTGTTAGCCATGCGATATGTCTATAGATTATTTCTTTTTTTATTTCTTCGGCTTTATTACTCTTTATAAAAGCTGAAAGAGATGCCCCTAACGAACGACTATTATTAACAATTCCACCATAAATTTTTCTTGCCTCCCAAGTTCTATCGTATGAGCTATTATTTTTAAAACCTAAATAAAATGCCACTGCAATACCAATTACACTAATAGGTTCCCATGGTAAAGAAATGTGTATGTCTAAAAAGTATCCTAAACCTGCGATCAATCCAGAATAAGCCATTCCTAAGAAAAATGGCCACTTAGACCAATTAAAAGTTTTCCAAAAACTATAATTTCTTTTTGTATACATCTATAATTTTTATTTACTAATTATTTGATACACCAACTCTTTGGTTAATTTTTGTCCTGCAGATTTTGATCTAATATCATCAAACAAAAATTTAAAATTACACCCAGTTTTATACGCACTACAACCGTAAGCAGTTTTTCCTTTTATAATATTACCTGTTTTACATTTAGGGCAAATCATAATATCAGAAGAAGAATTTTTTACTTTAGAAACAGTACTTTTTAAAATGTACTCAAATTGCTCGTTAAATTCAATAGTTCCGTCTGCTTTTCCGTTATTGGTTTTAAAACCTTTAAGGTTTACTGTACTTCCTTTCTTTATTAATCTGATCAATTGCTTTTCAGACACTTTTTTGCCCATAAAATCAAACGGCATTCTAAAAGAGCATCCTTCCTTAAACTGACTACAACCATAAACTGTTTTCCCTTTTAAAATAGTTCCTATTTTACATTTTGGGCATTTTTCTGAAGTAATTCCTGTACTTTTATTTACTGCTTTTTTTGATGGGGCTTTAACAGCCGTTGAATGAGTGATGTTGGCTCTGCTTTCCATCCTAACCTCATAAACTAAAGCATCTACCATTTGCTTCATATTTTTAATAAATGTTCCAGCTTTATAGGTTCCTTGTTCAATCTCTTTTAATTGCTTCTCCCAAGTACCCGTTAGCTCTGCAGAGGTTAGCATTTTGTTTTGTATGGTATCAATCAGCTTAATTCCAGTAGTTGTTGGAACTAGCAATTTCTTTTGTCTAACAATGTACTTTCTTCTAAATAAAGTTTCAATAATATTGGCTCTTGTAGAGGGTCTTCCAATACCATTATCCTTCATCAAATCACGTAACTCATCATCATCTACTTGTTTTCCGGCAGTTTCCATTGCTCGTAGCAAGGTTGCTTCCGTAAACATTTTAGGAGGTTTGGTTTCTTTTTCTAAAAAAGAAGGCTGATGAGGACCTTTTTCTCCTTTTACAAAAGCAGGTAAAAGATCGTCTTCCTTTTCTGGAGCCGAAGCAGACTCAAAGACAACTCGCCATCCTTTATTTACAATAACTTTACCTGTAGTTCTAAAGGTTACTTCATCAGCTTTACCAATAACTGCTGTATTATCTACATCACAATCATCATAAAATACAGCAATAAAACGTTTTGTAATTATATCATAGACTCTTTGATGATGAGCATCTAAATAACTTTGTTGTCCAGTAGGAATAATAGCATGGTGATCGGTAACTTTTTTATCGTTAAAAACTTTAGTCGACTTTCTTATTTTCTTTTCTAAGAGTGGCTGTGTTAAAGCACTATATTCTGATAGTTGACCTAAAATTCCGTGTACTTTAGGATAAACATCATTTGGTAAAAAAGTAGTATCTACTCTTGGGTAGGTTACTACTTTTTGTTCGTATAATTTTTGAACTGTCTTTAACGTCTCATCAGCAGAATAACCAAACTTAGTATTACAATAAACTTGTAAGCCTGTTAAATCAAAGAGCTTAGGTGCATACTCTTTTCCTTTCTTTTTAGTAATAGAAACAATTTCAAAATCACTTTCTTTTACTTTATTAGCAAGAATTTGGCCTTCATCTTTATTTAAAAAACGACCTTCTTCACAGTTAAAAAGAGAATCGCGATACAAAGTTTGTAATTCCCAAAAGGGTTGCGGCTTAAAGTTTTCTATTTCTTTATAGCGATTTACTACCATTGCCAAAGTAGGTGTTTGAACCCTCCCAATAGATAGCATTTGTTTATAACCACCGTGTTTCAACGTATATAAACGAGTAGCATTCATTCCTAATAACCAATCGCCAATAGCTCTAGAAAATCCTGCATAATATAAATTATCATAATCTGCTGATGGTTTTAGGTTCAGGAAACCTTCTTTTATTGCTTCTGCTGTTAAAGATGAAATCCATAAACGTTGAACTTCACCTTTGTATCCCGCTTGGTCAATAACCCAACGCTGAATTAATTCTCCTTCAGTTCCTGCATCCCCACAATTAATAACCAAGCTTGCTTGACCAAATAATTTTTTTACAATTTTAAATTGCTTTTGAATTCCTCCATTTTTGGTCACCTTAGTTTGAAACTTATCTGGTAGCATAGGTAGGTTGTTCAAATTCCAACTTTTCCATTCAGGCTTATAATCATGAGGTTCTAAAAGGGTGCATAAATGCCCAAAAGTGTAGGTTACAGCATAACCGTTTCCTTCATAATAGCCATCACGTTTGGTGTTTGCTCCTAATATAGTAGCAATTTCTCTGGCAACACTTGGCTTTTCGGCAATACAAACTTTCATTTATTCTTAATAACAAGAGCAAAATACATATTTTGATAAGAATTATAATGTTTTTTATGTGGTAGTTATAATTGGTTTTAAAGGCTCTTTTTTTTAAATATAATAAAAGCCTCTTCTAAATTATAACTTAGTTTTGTCCTTAATTATAAGAGTACTATTGTTTATGGAAGTTGTATTTTTAATTGGAGCAATTCAGGCTCTTTTTCTTTCAACACTTGTTTTTGCTAAAAAAGGTAAAATCATTGCAGATTTTGTTTTATTTGCTTGTTTGGCTTTAGCTGGTTTTCATCTATTTACCTATTATTTATATTGCTTAGATATTCTTTATGAATATCCAATATTAAACTTATTAGCAGTTTATTTACCAATGTTACAGGGGCCTTTTACCTATGTTTATGTTAAAACGGTAACAAATAAGAACGGTAAATTTGATAAACTAAATCTATTACATAGTGTTCCGTATTTAATTGTTACAGCAGTTCTCTCTATAATAGTTTTTTCGAATGATATCCTTCCTGCCTCGGATGTAATTAAAGGTATGTATTTAAGTGCACCACCTTTTGTTGAAGTTACATCTATATTTAATAGTATAGTTGGTCCCATTTACATTGTATTATCGTGGTTGCTACTAAAAAAACATAAAAATAATATTCTTCGTGATTTTTCTTATACAGAAGAAATTGATTTAAAATGGTTAAAGTATGTTATCTTACTAATGGGAAGTATTTGGATAGTAGTTGTTATTGTGAATATACTAGCTAACTTTTCGGAAGTTATAACTGATAAAATGGGTACGGATTTAATTTATTATTCGGTTGCTGTAGTTATATTTATTGAAGGCTATTTTGGAATTAAGCAACAAGTTATTTACGCTCCTTCTAGCACTATTGTCCCATCAGATTTACCAATAAAAGAAAATGTGTTAGACTCTCAAAAATATAAAAAGATAGAATCTAGATATGTTAAATCAGGGCTTAAAAAAGAAGAATCGGAAAAGTATCTTCAAAAATTATTAGAATATATGGATAGAGAAACCCCCTATATGGATGGTAAATTATCATTGAAACAAGTCGCTCAAAAAATGGACATATCTACTAATTACTTATCTCAAGTAATTAATGAAAATTTAAATAGAAATTTCTTTGATTTTGTTAATGAATATCGAGTTAATCTAATAAAACAAAAAATGGAGGACCCTTCTAATAATCAATATACATTATTGGCATTAGCTTTTGATTGTGGCTTCAATTCTAAGAGTAGTTTTAATGTTATTTTCAAGAAAAGTACGGGCTTAACACCTTCAGCGTACATAAAATCGAATATTTATTAATAGCTGTATATCAGTTAAGTGTAAGTCTTGTTTTATAGGGGGTGTCCGTACCTATAGGAAAAAGCAATTAAAACTTTATTTTGTGATTTCTTTGCCTCAACAAATTAAAATCATAAAAAGGAATTAAAATGAAAGTAATAAGATTATCAGTTTTAGCATTGTTTATACTAATCTCGACATTAGTTACTGCGCAAGAAATAACTCAATCGATTAGAGGTAGAATAGTAGATGTAGATTCAGAAGTTCCAGCAATTGGAGCAACTGTGGTTATACAAGAATCAGATCCATTTAATGGTGCTGCAACAGATATTGATGGGTATTTTAAATTAGTGAATGTTCCTTTGGGTAGGGTTACTTTAGAGATAACATATATAGGTTATGAGAAAAAGATAATTCCTAATGTATTAGTTACCTCTGCTAAAGAGGTGTTTTTAACAGTAGCTATTGTGGAAAGTGTTAATGAAATGGAAACATTTGTTGTTACTGGAAATAACAAGCACGATGAGCCAATTGATGAAATGGCAATAATTAGTTCGAGAACATTTTCTACGGAAGAGACGAAGCGTTATGCAGGAAGTTTAAATGATCCTGCTAGAATGGCTTCAAACTTTGCAGGAGTTAGTAGTAATGCTGAAGGAAGTAATGATATTGTAGTAAGAGGTAATTCTCCAAGAGGTATTTTATGGCGTATGGAAGGAATTGAAATACCCAATCCAAATCACTTTGCAGATGAAGGTGCTTCAGGAGGACCTATTAATGTGTTAAACAGTAAAATGTTATCCAATTCTGGTTTTTTAACCGGTGCTTTTGCTCCTGAATATGGAAATGCTACTTCAGGAGTGTTTGATATAAAATTAAGACAGGGTAATAATGAGCAAAGAGAATACTCTTTCGGATTAGGAGTTTATGGCGCAGATATAGCTCTTGAGGGTCCGATTAAAAAAGGTGGGAAAGCTTCCTATTTAGTAAATTACAGATATTCATCTTTAGGGATTTTAGATGATTTAGGGGTTGTTGATTTTAATGGTGTTCCTAAATACCAAGATGTTTCATTTAACTTTTATTTACCTACTAAAAAAGCAGGGATTTTTAAGTTGTTTGGAATGGGAGGTATTAGTAATATCGCAGTTGAAGAAACTTTTGATGTGGATAATGATTCTCTTGTAGGTAAAGGTGATCATGGTGCTCATCTTGGGTTTGTTGGCTTAAGTCATTCCTATATTTTTAACGCAAAAACATATTTAAAAAGTAGTTTGTCTTTAGGAAACAATGGGAGTGACCATACTATGGAAAGAAGAATTTCAGATAACGAATATCAATTAGATGGAATAGCAAAATTTGAAAAATATAATTTGAAAGCGGCTACTTCATTAAATAAAAAGCTCAATGCAAAAAATAAAATTACTGCTGGAGCTATATATACTGATATGACTTATACTTTTGATTTTAGTGATCGGCAATTAAATAATGAATTTGAACCTATATATGATGTAAGTGAGAATGCAGCTTATATGCAGTTTCATAGCACATGGAAACATCGTTTTAATGAAAACGTTACTTTGGTAGCAGGAGCACATTATTTACAATTCAATTTAAATAATAGTTATTCAGTAGAACCAAGAGTTGGTTTAAGTTATAAAGTAAAACCCAATCAAACATTAAGCGTTGGAGTAGGAGTGCATAGTAAAATCGAATCTTTATTAGATTATACAACCAATATTACCGATACATTTGGGAATACATACCAACCTAATAAAGACTTGCAACTTCCAAAGTCGAATCATTACGTGTTAGGGTATGATTTTCAATTCTCAGAAAATGCTCATATTAAAGCGGAGGTTTATTACCAGTATTTGTATGATGTGCCAGTAGAAAATAATTCAAATAGTACTTACTCTACTATTAATCAATCTGAATGGTCAGCAAATAAAGATTTAGTAAACGAGGGTAATGGTAGGAATTATGGTTTAGAGTTAACTATAGAGAGATATTTTGCTGATAATTTTTATTATTTATTAACTGGTTCTTTTTATGAATCAGAATACAAAACATTAAATGACAAATGGATTAAAACACGTTTTAACGGAAATTACAATGGTAATTTTTTATTAGGAAAAGAATTTAGAGTGGGTAAGGCCGAAAAAAATAAGAGTCTACTATTAAGTGTTAAAGTTGGCTTACAAGGGGGGAATAGATATAATCCTATTGATTTAGATCAATCTATTATTGATGGAGAAACGGCATATGTTGATGAAGTGTACTCAGAAAAAGGGGATGATGTATTTTATGCAAATATTGCTGGAAGTTACCGTGTAAACCGAAAGAAAACATCACACGAATTTAAGTTAGAATTTACTAACTTAACTAACAATAAAGCTAAGGTAACAGAGTACTATAATGATAATAATAGAAAAATTGAAGTTGGATACCAATTACCAATGATTCCTAATATTATGTATATATTAAGTTTTTAATTTCATTGAAAATTAAGTTTGCATAAAATTTATTGTCACATATTTCATTAACTACCTAAGTAATATTATCTTTGCACCGAATTTAATAATCATTTCAGCACAATGGCTAAG
>CAJWVX010000103.1 GCA_913048175.1 uncultured Flavobacteriales bacterium
ACCAAGAGCAAGTAATGCTTTTATCTCAGAAATTGGCTGACTTTACAAAAGGTGAAGCTGATACATTGCGTAAGGCAATGGGGAAAAAGCAAATTGCTGTACTTGATAAAATGAAGCCTAAATTTATTGACCAGGCTTCAGCAAAAGGGCACAGCGCTAAAATATTAGAAAAGGTTTGGAAGGATTGGGAAGCATTTGCTTCTTACGCCTTTAACAAATCTCACTCTACTTGTTATGCTTGGATTGCTTATCAAACCGCCTTCTTAAAAGCCCACTACCCTGCCGAATATATGGCTTCGGTATTGAGTAATAATATGAATGACATTGCTCAGATCACCTTCTTTATGAGTGAATGTAAGCGAATGGGAATTGAAGTTTTAGGTCCTGATGTAAACGAATCTTTAGTTAAGTTTCGAGTAAACAAAAAAGGAGCTATTCGCTTTGGAATGGCCGCCATGAAGGGTGTTGGAGCTAAAGCTGTAGAAAGTTTAATTAAAGAAAGAGATGAAAATGGTTTATTTACATCTGTTTTTGATGTAGTAAAACGTGTTGAATTAAGAACAGTAAATAAAAAGACTTTAGAAAGTTTAACTCTTGGTGGTGGATTCGATTCTTTTAAAGGAGTGCACAGAGCACAATATTTTGCACCACAAGAAAAAGGAGGGATTTTCTTAGAAAAGATTATCAAGTTTGGTTCAAAATTTCAAGAAAACAAAAACTCTTCACAAGTTTCTATGTTTGATATGTTAGAAGGCGATAGTGAGGAAGATACTGAACCACCAATTCCTACCTGTGAAGAATGGAGTGCACTCGAACAAATGAGTCAAGAAAAAGAAGTTGTTGGAATTTATATTTCTGGACATCCTTTAGATGATTTTAAATTAGAAATAGAAAATTTTGCAAAAGGAACTTTAGCGCATGTGATTGGCGATTTACAAAAAATTAAAGGGCACGAACTTTCTATTCCTGTTATTTGCTCAGGGATACAAGATAGAATGACAAAAAAAGGGAAACCATTTGGAATTTTAGAGGTTGAAGATTATTATGCTTCGCATAGTTTTTATGTTTTTGGAGAGGATTACGTTAAGCTTAAACCCTATTTTTTACATGGCCAATTTCTTTTGATAAAAGGAAAAGCTACAACAAAAAAATGGAGTAAAGATGAGGATGATTTAGAGTTTAAGATTCTAAATATTGAACTTCTCTCAGAGTTAAGAGAAACCAAAGTAAAAAGCATCACTTTAAATATAGAATCTAAAGATGTTAGTGCCGCATTTATTGATAAGATATATGACATTTTAGATATCCATCAAGGAAAATGTGCTTTTAACATTCAAGTAAAAGATGCAGAAAACGGTGTTATTAAATTGAACTCAAGGACTAAAAGAGTTACTGTTAATGATGATTTTATTTCTTTATTGGATGATATGCCCGAAATAACATACAAACTAAATTAAATGACAAAAATTACAATTAGAGGTTACCATTTAGATGCCTACCAGCACGTAAACAACGCTCGTTATTTAGAGTTTTTAGAAGAGGCTCGTTGGCAGCATTTTGACAACATAAGTAAGGAAGCTTATGCCAATATGGACTTCTCATTTATCATCGTAAATATTAACATTGATTATCGATTATCAGCAACGGTGGGGGATATCATAAATATTGAAACTGAAGTAGCTAAAATTGGAAATACTAGCATGACCTTTAAACAACAACTATTTTTAGATGGAACTAACAAAATTGTGTGTGAAGCTGCCGTAACTTTTGTTATTTTGAATAATAAAACAGGCAAACCATTTAAAATAGAAGGAGAATTAAAATCGTTGTTATTAAAAGAAACATCAAAATAGATAAATGACATTTTGTCTTGAATCCAACAATGGTTTAAAAATTGACTAACATAATACAAGAAAACAAGAAAAATAAATTAATTTTAAAATAAAAAAAGAAAGTTATGGCATTAGAATTAACAGACGCAAATTTTGAAGAATTAGTAATGAAATCAAACAAACCAGTATTGGTTGATTTTTGGGCAGTATGGTGTGGACCTTGCAGAATGGTTGGACCAGTTGTAGATGAAATATCTAACGATTACGAAGGTAAAGCTATCGTTGGTAAAGTTGATGTAGATAACAATCCTGAAATTGCTTCTAAATTTGGAATTAGAAACATCCCTACAATTTTATTTATGAAAGATGGAGAGATTGTTGACAAGCAAGTTGGAGCTGTACAAAAAGCAACTTTAGCTGAAAAGTTAGATGCAATGATGTAAACCTTTTTTATCATTACAATTGGAGTGATGAAAAAATAAAACAGAAGAATATTTTAGCATTTGAACTAACAATTAAGAAGATAGTTAGGAGCTTTTACTAATTACATAAAAAGTAATAAGTTTAACATTATATTGATAAACCAGAAAGCCCAATGAAAATTTTCATTGGGCTTTTTTGGTCGCAACTAACCCGAACAAAAGTCTTAAAAAAAAGGTACTTTTATAAGTGATTAATACAAAAAAACACCTCTCAAGATTAATATGTATAAGCTTTTTTTAAAATATTGTCTTTTTACTTTCATTACATGTCAATGTGTAGCAACATCGGCTCAAACAAATGATACGTTAACGTATGCCTTTTTTGGACACATCTATCAATGGGGAGGCGGAGGAATACAAGTTGATACAAGGATTGAACAATGCGATTTAACTCAATTCGATAGAATTTGGCTTGGGGGAGATATCTGTTCTGAAGCATCTTTAAAATACTCAACCATTTCATATATTAACGATTTATTTGATCTTGGAAAACCCGGAAATCATTGGGCTCTCGGAAATCATGATACTAGAAATGGTAATATTGAATGGATCACTGAATTTACAAAAAGACCTAGATATTATGCTCATAGTGAAAACAATATCACAACAATAGTTCTAGATGGTAATATTTCTCCTCTTGATTGTGAAAACTTAAATAAACAGTTTGAAATAATTAAAAATATTTGTGACACAATAAATAATGGTAGACTGATATTCCTAGTTCATCATGGAATTTATCAAAACGTACCAAATGTTGCAAATCCAGAGTCATATGGACATTCTAATCTTAAAAATTGGATTTCAAATTGCTCTTCTGATACAAATACTTATTTAAAAACAATATACCCCATGTTAGTTCAAGTTGAAAACAGAGGAGTAGATGTTTTTCACATTATGGGTGATGTAGGAGCTAACGCAAAATCTTATTATGGCATTTCTGATGATGGTATAGAATACTTCGGTTCTGGGATTAATAATTCTAAAAACATACTATTCGGAACACCAATTACTGGACCAGATTTAGTCCTTGTATTTAAGCACATACTTTCAAATGACACATTAACGTGGGAGTTTGTAGAGTTAAATACTTTGTGAAGCTTTCCATTTAGTTTATAATAATTTTTCCTTGAAAATTATTACTATCCGTTTTTATTTGATAAATATAAACACCCTTAGAAAGTTGTGAATTAAAATCAACTTTACCAGAAGAACAATTAAACTTTTTATTTTTAACCTGTTTACCAGTAATATCATACAAATTAAAATCAAACGAAATTTCATCAACTGAAATTCCAACTAAATTTACACGAACAAAACTACGTGCTGGGTTTGGAAAAATTTGAACTTGGGCTTCTGAATCAGAAGCCACAATCATATCAACATTCAACATTTCAACTATTTCACCATTCTTATCTATCTTTATAAAGTAAAAATCAAATGTTTCATTGTTCTTGCTATTTGAAGTTCCTAAAATACCGATTGTCCCATCCGATAAAAACTTTCCACTTCTCCCATAATCAGAACCTAAACCTCCGTAGGATTTTGTCCATAATTCATTACCATCAATATCAACTTTTATAACGTAAATATCAGAATTTAGATTAGTAGAAAGACTATTTGACTCTCCAGTTATTATCAAATCTCCATTAACATCGATATCAATATCATAGGCATAATCGTAGCTTACACCGCCATAATTTTTCCTCCAAATCACATTCCCATCTGAATCAATTTTATTCAGAGTTATATCATAGCTTCCATTTGTATTATTTAAACTTGATCCAACAAAATAAAAATTATTATCAATTCCTCGAATTATTTTTGAAGAAAAATCATGATTTAGTCCTCCATAATTTTTCCTCCAAATCTCGTTTCCAAACTTATTTGTTTTCACAATCATAATACCAGATGATGTAGACTGATACTCAGATGAATTAGCTATTTTACTGTTAAAAGACCCAGTATTTATTAGAAGATACAAAGACAAATCTGAACCTTCAACAATATCTCTCCCAATATCTTTTATACTTGTATCATAATGATGCTCCCATTCTTTTACTCCACCACTATTCAATTTAATTAGAAAGGCCGAACCTAATATTCCCTCTCCCCTATTTATTCCTGTCACTAAATATCCTCCATCATCTGTTTCTTCAGCACCAAAAGTAAAATTACTACTAGTTCCACCATAACTAGAGGACCAAAGAACACATCCTCCAGTAGTATATTTTGTTACAAAAACTCCTTCTCTTGATCCTAGAACACCCCATGAATGACCAACAACTAAAACATGATTATCTGAAGTACCTAAAATATTAGCCGGAATATCATGATATGGACCTCCCCAATCAATATTATACTCAATTCCAAAATTTTCATTAATCTTAACAAGCCAAACATCTTCACTGCCAGCCCCTACACTTCTTGTATTACCAGTTAAATATAAATCTGAACCAACTTCACAAAACGATACCCCTTTGTCATTCTTTTCTCCTCCAAAATATTGGGCTTGTATCAAGCTCGAAATAAGAATAAGAAATAACAATTGAGTTTTTAAAAAAATCCTTAAATAATAATTCATTAACAATAATTATTGAACTCTATGAAATTACAAAATATTAGGTGATTTTTTATAAAAAAAAAGTTTAGAGACTTAATTCTAACCATTCAAAAAGTAATTTATTGAATTTTGATCTATTAAATCAAAAAACACATCAGTTACAGTAAAAATGATACCATATTGATGAAAAAGTCCAATGAAAATTTTCATTAGACTTTTTTGTTGGTTGTATCAAATTATTTTAGGATGAGATATTATATTAACTCTTATAAAAATGTATAATAGAATTATTTAAAATAAAAAAACTGAACAATAACAATATTGTCCAGCTTTAATTAACACTTTACGCACCTAAAATAATCTATATTTTATAGGGTTCTAAATCTATTTATTAAGAAGAAATTCTACTTTAGCATTATTATTAAATATTAATTTTACTAAATTTTCATGAGAAAATTAATCCAATATTAATATTTCCTTTGAAAGATTATACGATTCATTTTACAGGTCCTTAACCAACACTTTTATTGCTTCATGATTCACTGATGATGAAATTATAACTTTATTTTGCTGGAAGTACTTTTGCAGCTACCTCTCCAAAACCAATTCTTACACCATCTTTCTGAGCGTATCCTCTCATAATTACAGTATCATTATCATTAATAAATTTACGTTCTGTGCCATCTTTCATAGGAACTGTTTTTGTTCCTTTCCAGCTAATTTCTAACATTGAACCAAACTGACCTTCTTCTGGTCCAGAAATAGTTCCTGACCCCATACAATCACCTACTCTAATATCACATCCATTTACTGAATGATGGGCTAATTGTTGGTTCATATTCCAATACATAAACTTATAATTAGATTTAGAAACAGATGTTTCTTCACTTCCTTCTGGCTTAATAAACACTTCTAAATTAATATCAACATGTTTATCTCCTTTGTATTCTAAATAAGGTAAAACTTTAGGATCTTGAATTGGACCTGCAGTTCTAAATGGCTCTAGAGCATCTAAAGTTACTATCCAACAAGAAATATGTGAAGCAAAACTTTTTCCTAAAAATGGCCCTAATGGCACATATTCCCATCCTTGAATATCTCGAGCACTCCAATCATTAAACAATGCCATTCCGAAAATATAATCATCTGCTTCTTCAGTAGAAATTGAATCTCCTAATGGTTTTCCTTCGTAAGTAAAGAAAGCTGTTTCTAATTCAAAATCTAATAAATTAGAGGGTCCAAAAACTGGCACTTCGGCAGTAGGAGGTTTCTTTTGACCTTTTGGCCTATGAAAATCCATTCCAGAAGGAATAACAGAACTTGCCCTACCATGGTAACCTACCGGAATGTGTTTCCAATTTGGCAATAATGCGTTATCAGGATCTCTAAATAAACACCCTACGTTAAAAGCGTGCTGCTCACTTGAGTAAAAATCTGTATAATCACCAATTGAAATTGGCATTAACATTTCTACCTCAGCAACATCAACTAAAACATCCTTTAATTCAGCTTTTTTAGCTTCATTATCCAGGTTAAAAACCTCAGAAATTTCGTTTCTAACATCTCTTGTAGCTTGTTTTCCCAGCAACATAAAGTCATTCAACTTATCTTCGTTAAAAAACTCTGCATCAATATTGCTAAAACAACCCATTTGAGCTAATTTATAAATATTGATTACTGTATCACCGATTCTTGATGCTACAAAAATTTCGTTATTAGCCTTAGCTATTCCAAATGGAATGTTTTGAATTGGAAAATCTGAATTCTCAGGAACTTCCAACCACGTTTTTATGTTTTTATCGTTTGCTTTTATCATATTTAATAGTGTTTGTTTTTTGGTGTTTAGTATTTAGTTGAATTCTATCAACTATACACAAAACGCTATAAACTAAAAAGTGGATATTTATTCATCATTTCATTTATTTCAGACCTTACTTCATCAATAATGTCTTCGTCATTTCTATTAGAAATAACTCTATCGATAAACTCAACAATTTTTACAATTTCATCTTCTTTTACCCCTCTTGTTGTAATTGCTGCAGTACCTACTCTAATACCAGAAGTTACAAATGGAGATTTATCATCAAAAGGAACCATGTTTTTGTTTACAGTAATATCTGCAGTAACCAATAAGTTCTCTGCTTCTTTACCCGTAATGTCTTTCGATCTTAAATCAATTAACATACAATGATTATCAGTTCCTCCAGAAATTACTCCGTAACCTCTTTTTACTAATTCATCTGCCATTACCTTAGCATTCTTCATTACCTGAATACAGTAGTCCATATATTCATCCGTCATTGCCTCTTTAAAAGCAACAGCTTTAGCAGCTATAACATGCTCTAATGGTCCACCTTGTGTTCCAGGAAATACTGCACCATCCAACACCTGACTCATCATCTTAATTTTACCTTTCATGGTTTTGTGACCCATAGGATTTTCAAAATCTTTTCCCATCATAATCATTCCACCTCTTGGCCCACGCAATGTTTTATGAGTAGTAGTAGTAACAATATGACAATGAGGCATTGGATCATTTAACAATCCTCTAGCAATTAATCCTGATGGATGAGAAATATCTGCCAATAATAAGGCTCCAACTTTATCTGCTAAAACTCTCATCCTAGCATAATCCCAATCACGAGAATATGCTGAAGCTCCAGCTATAATTAATTGAGGTTTTTCTTTTAATGCAACTTCTTCCATTGCATCATAATCAACAGTTCCAGTATCTTTACTTACTCCGTAAAAACTTGTTTTATAAAATTTACCAGAAAAATTTACAGGAGAACCATGTGTTAAATGTCCACCATGAGATAAATCAAATCCTAGAATTTTATCACCAGAATTTAAAACACCTAGCATTACCGCTGCATTTGCTTGTGCTCCAGAATGTGGTTGAACATTTACCCACTCTGCATTAAATAATTGTTTTGCTCTTTCTCTAGCCAAATCTTCTATCTCATCAACAACCTCGCAACCTCCGTAATATCTTTTAAAGGGCAATCCTTCGGCATACTTATTGGTTAAAACACTGCCTACGGATTCCATTACGTCATCACTAACGTAATTTTCTGAGGCAATTAATTCTACACCTTCTTTTTGTCTAACAGCTTCTTCAGCAATTAAATCAAATATTTCTTTATCAGCACCCATAATCTAATTTTTTTTAAAGAGATACAAAGATAAAACTATTCCTTATGGAAAGAAGAAAGAAAAAGTAAAAAATAGAAAGAATTTTTAAACAATCAATATCGTTTAAAAAAACAAGAAAAGTAAAAGATTATTTATGATTTAAAATGAGAAACTTAAATGATTATGACTTACGAATTATTTTGTAGCCGTAAGCTACACCAGCTAACAAAAGAGCACTTAAACCACCATCAAGAGGTATATCAGAGCAGCTTGTACAGCCAGCAGGGCCTACACCACATGCCCCAAGCAATAAACAACAACCGTCATCACCCTGAGGTCCACCTATACATTGCGCTAAAACTTCAGAAGAAGGTATTAAAATTATTAGAATTAGTAGTAATATAGGTATTAATAATTGTAGCTTATTCATAATGCGGCAAATATATATAAAAAAATCATCCTTTCTTAATTAACTACAGAATATACGCTATTATTATAAATATGGTTGGTTCTCCTTTTTTTCAAATTGATAAAAAACAAGAAAAAACAAGAAAAAAGGAACTGGAGACTGAACTATCCCAATGATTTTTCTTAGAAAAAAATAAATAGAATCGAAACAATTAAATAATAAACCAATCCCTGCAATTAACACAAGTAAACAAAAACATATTAAATAAATTATGACAAGTATTTTACGATAAGCTTTATTCTGAAACCAGCTGTAAAGAGAAACAATCGTAATTACTGGAATTAAAATAGTAAAAAAAAGAGTTACACCCCATTTCCAATATACTAGACGTTCAACAGAAATTGATTTAAAAAAAGTGACAAACCAATATGAGTAAGATCTATCATACAAATCTCCAGCTATTAAAGCGTTAATTTCCAAAAGAATATTTTCTCTAAAATATGTACACAGCAATAAAGCTATAAAACCTAAAGCAGTATAAAATCTATTCAGATATAGTATTTTCATGATGATCAGATTGAATATTAGAAAAATACTTTACCCATAAATACCACCCAGAAAAGGTAAAACAATATAATATTATTGTGAACGTATACTTATGGTTAAATTCTAACATTACCTTGGAAGTTAGCCCATTTACAGCTAAAGCCATTATTCGGAGTACATTAAAAAAATGAAGTATAATTATTCCTGCAGGAATAAACCAAACTTTATGTTTCCAGCTTCCTTCAAAAACTAAAACAAAACCGGAAAATAAGGCTAATAATTCTAAACCATTACAACCGCTTCCAACTCTAACACCTGCCTTTGCACCAACAATTGATAGCTTAAAACCATCCATATTAACAAAATAACCTAAAAAAGAAAGCCCCTCGAAAGCTAAATAAACTAAATTATTAATAAGATATTCATCTACATCACCAACCTTTTTAAGCCACAAATCGTAACAAACAAACCATATTAAATAAAGAAACATTGCTTTCCCTATAAATATTAAAATAAATTTGTTTTTTTTCATAGTTCTTACTATTGTTACAATACGAAATTAGCTATTAAAATTTCAATATTTATAGAATTGAATTATGTTTCTTTAATTATAAAATAGATATTTGTTAATTAATTGATCAAATGGATAAAAACGAAAATATTGGGTTAAACATAGACCAATTAAAAGTGTATTTTTTTAAGGGAATACGTTATTGGTATATTCTATTAATTGCTCTAATTTTAGGTGCTAGTTGTGGTTTTTATAAAGTAAGATACAACGTTTCATCCTACAGTGTTTCTGGAAGAATTTTAGTTAAAGATGAATGGAAAGGTTATGGTGCAGATGCTTTTTTACCAGGGATGGAAGTTGTAAATGATCGAAATCGATTAGCTAACGAAATGGGAATAATCAAATCTTTTCCTTTAATGAGGAATGTTATTGATAATTTACCTGAATTAAAAGTAAGTTATTATGATATTGGAAATGTTAGACGAACAGAAATGTACAAAACAAGTCCTTTTAAATTACTTTTTGATAGTATATCCAATACAGGAATTTATAACAAAATTTATAGTCTGAAAATTATTGATGAAAAAAATTTCCTTTTATCAACTGATGACTTTGAAAATGATCTAGGAAAAACCTATCTTTTTAATCAAAAGATCATTTTAAATGACAATCTTATTGCCATAAAACTAAACCATTTACCAGAAAACAACTCTGATAAAAAATTTGAATTTAATATTAACAATCCAGAATCTCTTGCAAAACGATATCAAGATGCAACCAGACTAGAAATTGATTTGAATGAAGCTTCTTCTATTTTAATTGTTTCCTTAAACGGTACCAACGCTAAAAAAGAGACCGATGTTATTAATTCTATCATGCAAAATTTTATTGATTATGGTATTGATCAAGGAAATGAAAAAGGTGTTAGTACATTAAATTTTGTTAATGAGCAAATAGATGTAGTAGCCAACGCTTTAATTATTGCAGAAACTAAGCTTGAAGCATTTAAAAACCTTTCAAATTCAAAAAGAATAGATTATACTGGAGAGAACATTATTACTCAAATTACTGTTTTAGAAAAAACGAAGTTGGAGCTTCAATTTACGATTGATTTTTCTGAAAAAACTATTCGTTATATACAAGATAATGATGATGCAAAAGGTATCGTTATTCCTTACTTTATTACAAGAAATAGTGTTTTATATGACTTAATGGTTAATCTAATTGCTAAATACTCTAAAAGAGAAGAATATAAGTTTACCATTAGAGAAGAAAATACAGCGATGAAGCTCTTAAAAAATGATATTGATATTTCTAAAGCAATATTAATTGAAAATTTAATTTCTCTCAAAAACAAAAGTAAAAATGATCTTCTAATTACTGAAAAGCAGCTTGAATTTTTAGAACAAAAGATACTAGAAACGCCATCATCACAAAGAGACTATACAATAGCCTTTAGAAATTATAGTATTCAAAATAAACTATACACCTATTTATTAGAAAAAAGACAACAAGCAGAAATTGCAAAAGCGTCTACCATTGCAAAAGCAAGTGTTTTAGACTATGCTAACAATTATCGCGTTTATAAAACAAGTGTAACAAACTCCAGTATATATAAAAATTATTTGATAATGTCGCTTTTTTTTGGCATTTTAATCATAGTAATTTTAGAAGTATTAAATAATAAAATTATAGATAAATCTGACATAGAAAGAAATACTAAAATTCCGATTTTAGGTTATATTGGGCACAACACTGACCGCAACAATCTACTTCTTTTTAGTAAACCAAAATCATTAATATCTGAAGCGTTCAGAACTATTAGAACAAATGTTCAATATTTATCTCGCAAAGAAGGTTCTCAGATAGTTTTACTTACATCTTCGGTAGGTGGAGAAGGGAAAACTTTTTGCTCTATGAATATTGCTTGTTCTTATGCTTTATTGAATGAAAAGACTTTATTAATTGGTGCAGATTTAAGAAAGCCAAGAATATTTGATGACTTTGGGGTTGACAATAGTATTGGATTAAGTAGTCTGTTAATTGGAAAAGCTACCTTAGATAAGGCAACACAAAAAACAAGTAATGAGTACTTAGATTTGATTACTTCAGGTCCAATACCGCCTAACCCTTCCGAACTAATTTCTTCTCCAGAATTTAACATCTTAATAGAAAAACTAAAAAAGAAATATGATCGAATCATATTAGATACGTCACCTATTGGTTTAGTTACTGATGCCCGTTTATTAATTGATATCGCAGATGTAGTGCTATTAATTGTAAGACAAAAACACACAAGAATCCCTAATTTTATTAAAATTAGTAATGAATTAGAAAGAGATCATCATAAATGTGGAATAATAATTAATGACATTCAACAAAAACAATTTGGTTACGGAAAATACGGATATTCATACGGTTATGGTTATGGTTATGGTTATGGTTATGGTGGATATGAAGAAGAGAGTAAAAAAAGTTAGATAGTATTAGAGCACAAAAAAATAAACTTAGTAAAATTCATTTTTTTTCTGGATACTTACGAGATCCAAATCGCTTAACAACAGTTATGAAATTTTGGGCTAGTTAAACTGATTAACCCTAATGAATAATAATTCAAGATGAAGATCGCATTAGCCAAAAAAATTAGAAGTATTTTGATTATTCGTTGATAATACTAAGCTAATTAAGCTTATCGACTGGAAAGTTGAATACACTTTGGTGTAGGACTAAAAAAAATCAATTGGTTTTCTCTGACAAAGAAAATCTAACCATGTATAAAACCAGTATTTACATCATTTAATAGAACTTATTAATTTCAAGGTACCAGATAAAAACCAAGTAAATGAAAAATAAGAAAATTTATAAAAGTCTCTAGCTTCTATTTTTTTAAAATCAAGTTCAAATCTTTTACCTAATCATTCCTGCTGCAACAGTTTCATTTGTATTCTCGTCTATCAAAATTAAACTACCTGTCATTCTATTTCTATTGTATTTATCAATAAATATAGGAGCTGTTGTTCTTAGCTTTAAACGTGCAATATCATTCATACCTACAACCTTGTCATCCTCAATTTTATGTAAGGTATTTACATCTATTTTGTATTGAATTTCTTTAACAACGCAACGCACATCATTTGTAGTATGCTTTAAAGCATATTTACCATTTGGAACAATCGCTTTATTATTCATCCAACAAACCATCACATCAATATCCTGAGTCGATTCTGGCTGATTATTATCAGCAACAATCATATACCCTCGACTAACGTCTATATCATCTTCTAAAGTCATTGTTACACTCATTGGTGCAAAAGCTTCGGCTAATGAACCATCAAAAGTATCTATGCTTTTAATTGTTGAAGAAAATCCACTAGGTAAAACAG
>CAJWVX010000104.1 GCA_913048175.1 uncultured Flavobacteriales bacterium
ATTGTAACGAAAATACAAAAAAAAATAACATCGAGTTAAATGAGTTATTAACGATTAGGGCAGGCGCATTAAAACAGTTTTATAGTTAATCTAATATAACTAATTGTTATTCTGTATATTAATTTTAGATTCTTTTTTTGCTCATTATTATAGTTTTACAGATAAAAAAAGGTGCTTTATTTTTTCTAAAATTATTAAAGACTTTAGCTTGTATAGAAATAAATCTTAATCTAGTTATAGCAATTGAAATACCTCAAGAATATAGTTAAACAAGACCATCAAAATATCAAAAGAAGGATAAGCATTGCTAAAGGGTTTAAAAATTTTAGGACAGTTCAAAGAACCATGTTTAGTATAGGGTTAGTAAATGTTATAAGGAAGAAAACTAATAGCTTACAAAGCTCTTTGCTTTAAAACTTTCGCTAATTAATAGGCTCAATTCCTTATCGTTCAGTATCAAATTAGATTAATGCGACAGAACCGAGATTATAAACTATTAATAATAACTATATTTGATTTATGGAATTTAACAGAAAGGTGGCAGTATTAGGTGGAGGTAGTTGGGCAACAGCTATTGTAAAAATTCTAACAGAAAATCTAGAAGTTGTTAATTGGTGGATGAGAGATGCTGCTTGTGCAGAACATATTCGAAAATTTCAACATAATCCAAAATATATTCAATCTATTCAATTTGATGCTGATAAGATTAATGTTGATACAGATTTACAAAAAATAGTTTCAGACTCTGACATTATAATTGTTGCAGTTCCCTCAGCATTTTTGGCTCAAGCTTTTGATGGAATTGAATTGAAGGGAATAGAAAATAAAGTAATTATTTCAGCTGTAAAAGGAGTGGTTCCAGAATATAATCAAATCCCTGCGGAGTATTTTAATATAAACTTTAAAGTACCTTGGGATAAGATAGGAATGATAGCAGGGCCATGTCATGCAGAAGAAGTTGCTTTAGAAAGATTATCTTATTTAACTATTGCTTGTAGAGATCAAGAAATAGCAACTTATATTGCAGAAGCAATGTCATGTAGGTATATCAATACTTCTACTTCAGATGATTTATTAGGAACCGAGTTGTCAGCTATATTAAAGAATGTTTATGCTGTTGCAAGTGGAATTTGTCATGGGTTAGGTTATGGTGATAACTTTCAGGCCGTTTTAATTGCTGCAGCAATAAGAGAAACCAAAGATTTTATTGACTCAGTTCATTCTATTCATAGAGATGTAAAATCATCGGCTTATTTAGGAGATTTATTAGTTACTGCTTATTCTCAATTTTCAAGAAATAGAAACTTTGGAAGTATGGTTGGAAAAGGGTATTCAGTTCGTTCGGCTCAAATTGAAATGAACATGGTGGCCGAAGGTTATTATGCAGCTAAAGGAATTTATGAAATCAACAAAAAGTTTAAAGTTGATCTACCTATTGTAGATGCAGTTTATAATATCCTTTATGAAAAGATTTCTCCAATTATGGAGATGAGATTATTGACTACAAAATTATCTTAAGCACCAATCGGTTCTTCAACCATAATTACAGATTGAATTTGTGGAAGACCTTTTTTAATGGCTTCTTCAACACCACCCTTTAAAGTCATTGCACTCATAGAGCAATCACTGCAAGCACCTAAAAATTTCACTTTAACGATATTGTCATCAGTTAATTCAATAAACTCAATATCCCCCCCATCATCCTTTAAAAAAGGACGAATTTGCTCAAGAGCAAGGTTGATTTTTTCTATGACTTCTTCTTTATCCATCTTATGCTTAGTATAAAATTAAGAAAATATTAATTAGTAGAACAACCGTTCATATTTGTTATTTCAACCTTTTTTGTAGGATCTAATTTTTCATTTCTTGCATTTACAGCTTTTATAACATTATCAGCAAAATCTAAAAACGCTTTAGCTTGAGGAGTAGACTCTTGTAGTACTGCAGGTCTTCCAGCATCTCCCGCTTCTCTGATGCTCTGTACTAATGGTATTTCGCCTAATAAAGGAATGTTTTTTTCCTCAGATAAACTTTTTAAACCATCCTTACCAAAAATGTAATATTTATTATCTGGCAATTCTTCAGGAGTAAAATAAGACATGTTCTCTATCATTCCGATAACTGGAACATTGATAGATTCCATATTAAACATTCCTACAGCTTTTCTAGCATCAATTAATGCTACTTTCTGAGGCGTACTTACTACAATTGCGCCTGTAACAGAAACAGTTTGTACTAGTGATAAATGAATATCCCCTGTTCCAGGAGGTAAATCAATAAGCATATAATCTAATTCACCCCAGTCTGCTTCAGTAAATAATTGTGACAATGCTTTTGTTGCCATTGGACCTCTCCAAACAATTGCTTGGTCAGTATCTGCAAAAAACCCCATTGAAAGCATTTTTACTCCGTAGCTTTCTATAGGCATAATCTTGCTTTTGCCATTTACATCAGTAGGCATTGGCTTTTCATGCTCTACATTAAACATAAGAGGCATAGAAGGGCCATAAATGTCTGCGTCAACTAACCCTACTTTGTATCCTTTTTGAGCTAAAGCAATGGCTAAATTTGCCGTTACAGTAGATTTTCCAACACCACCTTTACCAGATGCAATAGCAATAATGTTTTTTACATTAGGTAAAACCTTATTTGCGGTTGGTGTTTCAGGTATTTTAGGAATAGGAGTAATAGTTACATCTAACTCTACAATAGTTTCTAAAACTCTGTTAAGATGCATTTCGCAAGCATCTAACACCTTTTTTTTATTGTGCATTGCAGGATTATTAATCTGTAAATCGAAACTAATTTTATTTCCTTCAGATTGAATATTAGTAACTAAATTTAGTTCGATAATATCTTTCTTTAAGTCAGGTTCAATAACAAAACTTAATGCTTCTTTAATTTTAGATTCTGTAAAACTCATAGTAAAATGTTTATGCGAAGGTACGCATGATTTTTATTGTGCGAAGTAGTAGCTATTTAAAATGTTACGAGTATTTACTTTTTTATCTAAAAGGGTCTTCGGCATTTTAGGATCACCAAAATAGTAGTAGTCATTTATACCATAAAAAAGGCTGTCGGCTTTCGTTTTATCAAATAAATCATTTCCCAAAGAAAAATATTTTTGATTAGAAAGAGAAAGATTAATTAGTGTTGGGAATATATCTTTATGAGAACCGTAACGATCCTCATTAATGTGTAAACTTTTTTTATATTGTTCAGGAATTGATAAGAAAAATGGGACAATGTGATTGTCTTTTTCTTCCATAACTGAATTATGTAAAGGAAAAAGTGCAAAACTATTATGGTCTCCAGATACAGCCACAATTGTGTTTTCAGAAAATTCTGAAGATTTTAGTTTCGTTAAAAATTTTCCTAAACAATCATTCGCATACTGGTATGCTCTAAAATTTGCTTCAGCAATATCCTCATTGGCCATAATTGCTTGTTTTAGGCTATCAGAAATTGAAATGGGATAAGATTTATAGTCAGATGGAATTTCATAAGGTGTATGATTTGTTGTTGACAAGGCAAAAATCATTTGAGGAGATTTATTATCTAATTGATTAAAAATGTCTTCAAATAAGAATTCATCATAAACTCCCCAAGTGTTGGTAGTTGCTTTTGAGTTAGTTTTTAAAATTTTTGCTTTACCATAACTCTCTTTAAAATATTGATTAGGAATAAAATCTTGCAAGTTTCTCCAACCTAACTTTCCGCCAGTAATAAAAGTTGTTTTGTAACCTGCATTAACATAAGGAAAGGCAATAGATGATTTAAAAGATTCAAAACGTTTGTTTGTGTTTGATACAATTGGGTTGTTTTTGTTGATGACAATATTTTCTAAACTATAAATGGTTCCTTGTGTACTTGATAAAAAGTTGGTGAATAATACACCTTCATCTAAATGCTCTTCAAGACTTCCAAAAAGATTTAATTTTTCTGAATGAAAATTCAAATAGTAACCACCAAAACTTTCCATCAATATAAAAATAACGTTAGGAGGATCGACTTCTAATAAACTATCGTGTTTTGTTGTTTCAAAAAAATTATCCTCGCCAGAAATAGAATCAACTGGTAAGCCACGGTAATCAGCTAAAAGCTTATTAAAATTAGAGTATCCAGAATTTTTTATAACATCGGTTTTGTAAACGGGCTTCCTAGATTCATTCTTTTCTTCAATTGCTTTTTCTAAAGTAAATAACCCGTTTAGTGTTAAACTATTTATAAAGCGATTTTCAGAAACAGTAGAATCGTCAACTTGTAAAGGAAAAATGCCAATAGAACCTCTAATTCCTAAACCAAAGAGTCCAACAATTAATATTATTAAACCAATGCTAACAAATACGTTTAACGATTTTGTAAGTTCTTTTGGAGATTTATAAAAGTGATTTACTACTTTAATAATAACAAAAACCATTAGGGCAATTGCTAAAAGCAATTTAATTACTGGATGATCTGACCATACTGAAGCCATAACAGCACTAGTATCATCTTCTAAAAAACCATAGGCCAATATGTTGATGTGGGTTTGAAAATAAGTATAAAATTGATGATCGATAAAGAGGATAAAAACAAGTAATGTTAATATTACAATACTATAAATTTTAGAAAAAGAAACAAGGAGTTTTCGAAGCTTCTCTTTTGGAATAAAGAGTAAGAAGTTTAGTAGGAAGATAAGCGCAAAAGAATAACATAGTATTTGCGTATCAAAGCGCATTCCGGTTATAAATGATGAAATAATATCAGATGAGAAGTTGCTAAAAATACCTTCTTCACCAAAACGAATTAAATACACAAAACGTAATATTGCAAAGAGGAAAAGGCCCAGTATATAAACCTTAAAGAGTTGTATGGTTTGTTTGAAAAATATTTTCATATTTCAATGTCTAACTCGATAATAGGATCCCAAAATACAGTTTTAAAATTGACGATTTTATCATGGTTTACTTCAATACCTTCTTTTTTTAATAAGATTTCCATTTCTTTTGGGTGAGCAAAATGAATTTTCCCTGTTAATTGTCCATTTCTGTTAACTACTCTATGTGCAGGAACTGGAGGGTTTTGTTGGTGCGAATTATTCATTGCCCAACCCACCATTCTAGAACTTCTTCCAGAACCTAAATACTTTGCAATTGTTCCATAAGAGGTTGCTCTTCCTTTAGGGATTTCTCTACAAACTTGGTAAACCAATTGAAAGAAGTTTTCGCTATTTTGTGAGTAGTTCAATTCAACTGAAATCTACAGTAATGAATACTATGCCCTTTTGCAGAAAATAATTTCTCGTAAAAGGTTTTAATATTTAATATCTCTTGAGTTTTTGGGTCTAAATTTTCAGCCATTTCATCATACAGACTGAAAGTGCTTTCCAATAAATTGAATTTACATCTCTCAACTTCTTCTAAAGTATATCTAAAGAAACCCTCATGATCTGTTTTTAAGTGAATTATGCCATTTGGCTTTAAAAAACCTGCATAGCGGTTAATAAACATTGGAGATGTTAAACGCTTTCTTTCTAACCTATCTTTTGGTTGTGGGTCAGGAAAGGTAATCCAGATTTCATCAACTTCTCCTTCAGCAAAGAAAGAGGCAATATGATCAATTTGAGTTCTTAAAAAATGAACATTATTCATTTTATTTAAGAAAGCAGTTTTAGCTCCCCTCCAAATTCTATTTCCTTTTATATCTACACCAATAAAGTTTTTGTTGGGATACTGTTCGCCCATACCGACAGAATATTCGCCTTTTCCACAACCTAATTCTAAAACAATAGGGTTGTCGTTTTTAAATATTTCAGTTCGCCATTTTCCTTTTAAAGAATGATCTTTTCGAAACACTTCTTCTGTTGTAGGTTCTACAACATTGTTGAATGTTTTCATTTCTTCCCACTTGATTAATTTTCCTTTTCCGCCCATTTTTCCTTAGTAATGAATAATTTTTCGAGTTGTTCTTGCTCCTGCTTTATTGATTATTTCTAATAAATAAGTTCCTTTTTCCTTTGGCATTTCAATCTCTGCAGAGGGATTGATGTCTACATTTTTAGTGACAAGTAATTTACCTTCAATTGAAAAAATGTTTATTGTTTTGATGTTTCCTAATCCTTCAATAGTAATATTTCCTTTTGTAGGATTTGGGTAGATTGACAATCCTTTAAAATTAGTTGATAGATTATTAACTCCAACAGAACCTGGCTGAACAACAATAAATTGAGCCATCATTCCCATGTCTTCATGCGGAAGCATATGGCAGTGGTACATGTATGGGACAGTATCGCTAGTAAAGTCATCAAACCTTGCGATAAATTGTACGTTAGAAAAACCTCCTTCAACTAAAACAACATCGTTCCACCCAGCATGCTCTGGAGCTGGTGGTTGTCCATTTCTTGAAAGAATTTGAAATTGAACATCATGGATGTGAAATGGATGGGCAATTGAAGTATGATTATGTAAACTCCAAATTTCAGTTGCTCCAAGTTCTACCGTATCGTTAACATAACTATGCATAAATGCTCTATTGTTTAACAAAAAAGGACCTCTTAAATCTGCATTTCCAGGAGCAAAGTTCATAAATATATCACGCGTTAAAGTAGCATTCGCAGCTAATAAAGGAGTGAAATTAGCAAGAACAGTTGGTATCGTTAAAATAGGACTAGAAGTTGCTGTAACAACATTAATATCTAAAACTGGAAAGGAGAGTCCGTTTAAAGGATTGTCAGTGTAACCAGGTATTACATGAAATATTTTACTCGGATTAGTTGCTCCGTAGTTTCCTGCTGGTAACTCATCACCATAACTCATAATTTGAAAATTTTGACCTAAGCTAGTTGTTAAATCCACTAAAATATCAGCTCTCATTCCTGGTGCCATTCTGTAACGAGTAATATTTACTGGCGCTCCCATTAAACCACCATCAGTTCCTATAAGACTAAATTGACGGTTATCAGAAAAACCAAATTCCATAACTCTTTGAGAAGAGCCATTTAAAACTCTTAAACGAACTATTTGAGCAGGGAAATCAATAACAGGATCAACAGTTCCATTAACCATTACTATAGAATCCATTTCCGTATGAACCTCAATTTGATCTAATGAATCTAATCCTTTGGTTTGAAAAATTATTGGAAATTCATCTATACCATAACTTAAAGGTATATTTAAGCTGGCTTCTTCTGTATCTCTAACGAGTAACATTCCAGCAATTCCTTTAGAAACATGTTTTCCTGTAAAGTGATGTAAGTGGGGGTGATACCAGAATGTTCCTGCATTATCTAAAACTGTAAATTTTGGATTCCAAGACTCTCCAGGAGCAATTTTTGTATGAGGGCCACCATCATTTTCTGGTGAAACATGCATGCCATGCCAATGCATTGTTGTAGTATCTAAAATATTGTTGGTAACCGTAATGTCAACAAAAGAATTTTTTTGCATTATTATCGTTGGAGCAAGTAAAACTCCATTTGCTCCCATTGTTTGAGTATTTCTGCCAGGATAGAATTGAGTTGTTCCTGTATCTAAAACAAGATTAATAGTTGTTGATGTAATTGTTGGAGGTATAAACAATGGGTTTTGTGCAACTATAGAAGTTGCAAATCCGATAAAGATTAAAAAAAGAAGTTTCTTCATAATAGGATAGATAATTAAGAGTCTGTGAACTACAAAATTAACTAACTTTATAAACTAAAACTTAAAATAGAGTTTAATTTCAAAATCAGTGGGTTTAATGGGCAGTAGAATAATTTATTATAGCATAATTTTACCAATAGCATGGTTGCCTTATCCATTGTTATATTTTTTTTCAGATTTTGCTTTTTTCATGATATTTAGGGTAGTAGGCTACCGAAAAAAGGTAGTTAGTAATAATATTAAGAACTCTTTTCCTGAAAAATCTCAAAAGGAACAAAAGGTAATTATGAAAGATTTTTATAAGCACTTTTGTGATTTGGCTGTTGAAAGTTTAAAAGGTTTTGTAATTTCAGAAAAACAACTAAAACGTAGATTTACTATAACTAATCCAGAGGTAGCTAACAAGTATTTTGATTTGGGTAAGGATGTGATTTTTGTTGGTGGGCATTATAATAATTGGGAGATATTGGCCCAAGGAGTAAGTATGGAATTAAAACATGAAATTGTTGGGCTTTATAAACCTTTAAGCAACACGTATTTTAATGATAAAATGAAAATATCGAGAGAACAGTTTGGTTTAATTTTATCCCCAATTAAGCAAACTAAAAGATATTTAGAGAAAGATTTAGGCAAACCTAAAGGAACAATATTTGGAATAGATCAAAGTCCAGGTAATCCTAAAAAGAGTTTTTGGATGTCTTTTCTCAATCAAGATACACCTGTTTTGTTTGGCGCAGAAAAATATTCTAAAGAGTACAATTTTCCTGTAATTTTTTGTAAAATTAACAAAGTAAAAAGGGGGCATTACCAAGGTGTTTTAAAACTTATATGCGAATCTCCAGAAGATACCGAATATGGTTATGTTACAACAAAAAATATGCAAACTTTGGAGCAAGATATTATTGCTCAACCAGCGTTTTGGTTGTGGACACATCGCAGGTGGAAACATAAACGAACAACAACTAATTGAGTAAAAAAAACATATTAGTTTGTCCGTTAGATTGGGGTTTGGGTCATGCTACAAGATGTGTCCCTTTAATTAATCAATTTCTTAAAGAAGGACACCAAGTAATAATTGGTGCAGATAAAAATCCTTTGGCATTTTTACAACAAGAGTTTCCTGCACTAAAAACAGTGGTAGTTACTGGTTATGAAGTATCTTATGGTGAAAAAGGAAGTTCTTTAAAGCTTTTTTATGAAAGCATTCAGTTCTTTAATTTTATTAAAAAAGAACATGGTTTTATAGACTCAATAATTGAGGAGTACAAAATAGATATGATTGTTTCTGACAACCGTTATGGGTTATGGAGCAAAAAAGTAAAATCAATTATTATTACACATCAGCTTTATGTAAAATCTCCATTAGGAGAAAAAATAGCACATAAAAAGATAGAAAAGCTCATCAGTAATTTTGACGAATGTTGGATTCCAGATGCTGAAGGAGAGCCTAATTTGTCTGGAGATTTGTCACACTTAAAACCCTTTAACCATCCGCATAAATATATTGGGCCGCTATCCCGTTTTTCAAATAACGAGCTTGTCACTTTGAGTATTTTTGAGGGACGAAAAAATGTATCGAGAAGCGAACAAACTTTTGAATACGATATTATTGCTATTCTTTCTGGACCAGAGCCGCAAAGAACTATTTTCGAAAAAATGGTTTTAGAGCAAATTGAAAAGTATAATCTAAAGGCAGTTGTAGTTTTAGGAAAACCTCAATACTCAACACCAACTACTCAACACTCAACACTAATATTTAATCATTTACCAACCGAAGATTTTTTAAAATATATTGCAAAAAGTAAAGTAGTAGTTTGCCGAGCTGGTTATTCTAGTATTATGGATTTAGCAGCTTTAGGTAAACAAGCCATTTTAGTACCAACACCCGGACAAACAGAGCAAGAATATTTGGCAGAATACCATTTAAAACAAGGCAATTTCTATACTCAAAACCAAAGTGAGTTTGAGTTGAAGGTAGGGTTAGATAAAATTAAAAGTTTTACTCCAGAGTTTAGTTTTAGAAATGATGTTCAGCTTGACTTTCTCATAAAAAACGACTAACTTCGTTTAACACAATGTAAGTCGAATTAAAATGCAACTAACAAGTACATTGGCATTAATTATGAACAAACTAATTACGACAACATTATTAATCCTCATTTTCACCCTTTCTGGAGTATCTCAAAAAACGAATAATTTTTTTCCAATAGTCAATTATAAAACATTTAACTCTGACTCAATTAGAAAAAATGGATATAAGGCCTTTGAAGTCACAGGCTTTCATCTAAAAGAATCACTTCAAGTACAATTTGGAAAAAAACTATCTACTTTGACAGTAACGGAGACGTTCTTTATTATCAGGTATTTGCTGAGGGAAAAGTAGTTGAGTGTTTTGACAGAAAATCTCTAACAGATTTTAATAGGAACTCCATCGTTGAAAATAAAAATTGGACATATGCTTCTGAAGAACCTCAGAAAAAAGATGAACCTAACAATTGTTTAATTGAAATTTATCAAGGACAAATTAAGCAATCGTTATATAAAAACGGTCTACCCATTATTGTCAATCATTTTATTTCACCGATATGAAACTCTGAACTTACAAGCTATTATTTAAGCTATTTAAAGGACGTTGAATTCCCTAAATCATGCTTAACAAAAACTCAAAGACAACAAATAAAACAAGACTCTATTTTAACCTCAAATTCTCAATGGCCAAAGGATTTTCTTGAAAGTTCATTTTGGGATATACTAATATCGAACGAAATAGACTCTACTCTGTTTAAAGTTAAAAGCTGGTCAATTCAATGTGCCGTAAATGGTGATGTTGTTTCTGTTGAATATAAAAACCATAAGATTACTAATGACTTAATTAAACGCTTGGCTTCTTGTGATAATTTCTGGATTAATAACATTGTGCTTATTTCGAGAACAAATGAAATGATATTAAATCTAAAACCTATCTATAAAATAGTAGAATAACTACTCCCAACAAAATAATCTCTATATTTTATTATGTTGGCTGATGACTCTATCTTTGGTTTCAACAAAACAAAACATAGAGTTGTCGTTAAACGAACCACGCTATTCTTTTTGCAATAATTTCTTCTCTTCCTTAAACTCCAAAAAAGAGTATTGTTTAGAAAGGGCAGCCATTAATTCAATTTGCTTGGCAATAAACTTTTGATGGTCTTCGCTATCAAAATTGAAAGGTTTGTGGTTGGCTGCAGTTTTTACTTTCTGTATTTCACCTATTAAGTTTTGGGTTGCCTCATTAAAGTAAGTTGCACTAAACTTTTCCCAAACATAATTTACTGCTAAATCTGTTGGGTGTACTAAGTCATCTTTGTAAAAACGGTAATCTCTTAATTCATCAACAACTAACTCGTAAGCTGGAAAATAGGAATAGTTTTTATTTTGCTCTACCAAGTTGTTTATCGCTAAATGCAAAGTTGACTTACTTAAATTGTTCTCATGTAAACCATCTTTGGAGTGTCTAACAGGACTTACTGTAAAAACTACACCATAGTCTTTTAATTTTTTTTTAATCGCTTCAAAAGCAGTTAAAATCTCTTTTACTGTTAAGAGTCTTTTTGTAAATTGTTTGTTTGGTATTTTCTGGCAATTTGCAACAATACCAACAGTCTCAAACTCATAAACCCAAGCAGAACCAAATGTTATAAAAATGGTTTTAGTCTTTTTTATGTCCTTGTTCGCTTCAGTTAAAGAATTATTAATTTGAGTTAAACATTCATTTTTATCAAAAGAAGAAAAGCTACTGTGATGCTCAAAACTGAACCACTTTTGATTGTGTTCTTTTAATTCTTTCTCAGTATAAAGCTGTTTGTTAAAGATCCTTTTTAAGGAGTTAACTACAGAAATAGGATTAAATATTATTCCATTTGGATTTACTGTAACATCAAATTTATTATCAGTGAGCTTAGTGCTAATGTTCTCTGTAAAACATGATCCGATTAGTAAAATAGAATTTTGATGCGCTATTGAAATATCGCTTTTAGGAATTGAAACCTCAGTTGATAGTTTCATCTTACTTTCTAAAAATCCAATATTTAGGATTGAGTTTCGTCATTCCTTTCCAAATTTCTAAATGTACCTGAGTTTTAGATTTTCCTGTCTCATTAATTAGCACTCCTAAATCTTGTTTAAGACTAATCTTATCTCCTTTACTAACAAACACCTCACTCATGTAAGAATAAACGGTTAAATATTCGCCATGTCTTACCATCACTACTTTTCCCTCTCCAGGAATAATTGCTACAGAACTAACTTCACCAGCAAAAATTGCTCTTGAGTTTGCACCTTTTATTGTGCTAATATCTATACCATTATTGTTTATCACGATTCCTGCTAAAACAGGATGCGGATGTTTACCAAATTGCGCAGTAATTACTCCCTGAGCAACAGGCCATGGTAACTTACCTTTATTGGCAGCAAAAGAGTTGGATAGTTTTAAGGCTTCTGGGGTCATTGGAAAACCTTTAGAAGTATTTCCTGCTTTTTTTGCAGCTTCTCTCGCTTTTCTAATTTCTGCCTCAATAATTCTTTGTATCGCCTTTTGCATCTTTCTTTTGGCAGCTTCTTTCTTTTTTAATTTGTCTTTTAATTCTTGTTCCTTACCTTGTAATTGTTGAACAATGTTTTCTTGTTCAGCTTTTTCTACCGCCAAGTTTTGTTTTTCTTGTACTTCCATAGAGATTAACACAGTTTTTTCTGCATTAGTTTCATTTAGTGCTTCAATTTTTTCTTTTAAATTAGCTTGAGTAGTAACAATATCTTTTGCTTGACCTTTTCTATATTCTGCGTATTGCTGAATGTATTTTAATCTTTTATAAGCTTGATTTATGTTTGCAGAAGCAAAAACAAACATCATTTTATCGAAAGAACTTCTATGTTTAAAAGCGTAGTAAATAATCTTAGAATATTCTGATTTTAAATGAGCCAAATCATTTTCTAAATCCGAAATATCTTGTTTACTATCTTTAATCTCAGTATTTATTAATCGTATTTCAGAATTCATAGCAGCAATTAAATTACTGCGAGAATTTATCTTACTTTTTAGTTTTAGTAATTCATCAACCGAAAGGTTTTTGTCTTTTCGAGTTTCTTTAAGCAGTTTATTTGTTAGCTGAATTTCTTTCTGTAATTTTTTCT
>CAJWVX010000105.1 GCA_913048175.1 uncultured Flavobacteriales bacterium
TTGAGCTTATAAACAAGTTCGCCAAATCTTTTGATTTGGCTTTAAAGAAGAAAAGGTAAAACAAAATAAAAAGTTTTGGCTAAGTGCTTAATCGAAAGTTCACTACTTTTAATTCCCGAACTAACCATAGCCGAAACGTTGTTAAACGAATCATCAAAGAATATCAATTATCTTTGCTAAATGCAAATTCAGATGGCTTAACTTTTCAAAGCATATCCTTTTTCGGTATTTTTTAGTTCTACTAAAAAAACCTCAAAAACATACTTTTAAAGACTATAAAGATAACTAGAATTCAATAAAAAAGCCTCTTAGAAATTAATCTAAGAGGCTTTTCAATACTATAATTTCTTTTTAGTTATTGCCTAAAATCAAAGGTAACCCGTCAGACCCTCCAACTACAACAACTTTAGAATTTGGAGATTTAGCAAGCTCTAAAGTAGCTTCAATTCCTTTTTCTTTCAAAATATTTGGTGTTAATGAAGCATTTAAAATTCTATTTGCTTCTGCTTTACCTTCAGCTTCAATTTTTACTTTTTGAGCTTCTTTTTGAGCTTTTTGTAATTTAAACTCATACTCTAAAGATTCTTGCTCTTGTTTTAATTTACCCTCAATAGCTGTTTTAATTGTAGGAGGCAAAGTTATATCTCTAACTAAAATCTCATTCAATTGAATGTATTGTTTATCTAAGATCTTCTTCGTTTCTTCATAAATTTCAGACTGAATTGCATCCCTTTTAGTTGAGTAAATTTCCTCAGGAGTATAACGTCCAATAACACTTCTACTTGCAGAACGAATAGCAGGTTTTACTACTTGATCTAAATACGATTTCCCTTTTTCTTGATGTAATTTTGCTAAATCAGAAAACAGTGGTTGGTACCAAGAGGAAACCTCTAAAGTAATTTCTAATCCATTAGAAGATAATACTGCCATATCTTCTAAAACTTCTTGTTGCCTTACATTATAAATTATTAGGTCATTCCATGGAGCAATAAATATCCATCCTTCACTGTAAGTGTTTTCAGTATCAATACCTGTAGTTGCTTTAAATAAAACGCCACCTTCTCCACCATCAATTTTTTTAACGCTTTTAAACATCAAAACCAATATAGCAAAACCAATTACTGCAGTTATAATTATTCTTTTCCCGTTTTTTGGAAACTCGGGCATGTCCATTTGTTGATAATCAGCCATTATATATAGTTTAAGTTTTTATAAAAGTATCGATTCTAATTGGATAATAATAAAAAAAAGGAACCACAAATACTCCTCTTTTAATTTATAATTAACAATTAATTATGTATTAATTTTTCTGAAAAAACTACACTTCCACTTTTCATTATTTGAACAAAATAAATTCCCATGTCTAAGTCACTTAAATCAAATTTCAGTTCTTTTATATTCATATCTATATACTCACTTTTAACTACTTTACCAGTCACATCCATTATTTGAGCTGATGCGTCATTATATACTTTATCTAAAGTAATATTAAAATTATTCGAAGCTGGATTGGGATACATTAATATTGAACTGCCTTGAGAAAACTCATCTCCTAACCCTACAACAACTGAAGATTGGTCCAAATAACTTCCAATAGAAGATGATGGACCTCCAAAGGAAGACGTTAATACATGATGAGTAAGAATTGGTGTTTTCGTACCTACATTAAACCATGAATATCGCTCTCCTACATACGAAACGAATGCAATACCTCCAGTAGTATCTGAATAAATCTCTGTAGTCCGAATTCTTAAAACATTATAAATAGTACCATATGGTAAAATTAAAGTACCATAACCATCAGCCTCAATTGAAACAGATCCACCCCTGCCAAAAACTTGTCCTACAGCTATATTATTTACACTACCTGAAAAAGTTTCATTAAATGTATTTCCATAAGTTATTGGAAACTTAAAATATTCTTTAACATCTGTAAATGTTTCTCTAAGTGTGTTCTCGATATGAGTTCCGGCAATACTATACTCATCATTGTCTGAATATATATATACTTGTGATGTAGCATCTCCACTAGCAGAATTTGCCAAAGGATGATTTACTCCTTCAGTAAAATTTGAAACAATTTGAAGTGAACCATAAGTTTGAGACTGGCTAATTAACGTAGAAAAGTCCCAAACAACATTAGCTCCAGACAGTCCTTCTCCCTGTAAGGTTGCATCAAAAATATGTGATGAAAAACTATCTCCAATTGATGGGTTATTGTTAGCTGATGTCAAGGTTATTTGTCCCGATGCAGTATTCAAACTTATTACTGATAATACTAAAATGTAAAGTCTTTTCATAGATGTTATTTAAATGATTTATAAAACTAAACCAATTAATCATAATTATATTAGAGACTAGCATTTTTCCATTTAACGGTCATTTTTCAATCAATTTTGTGCTAAAATTCAGATTTCAAAGTCTAATCCATCATAAGCAATCTCTACATAAGCTGGTAGTTCTTTAGAAACTTCATCATGCGCCCCCAATAAATGACTAATGTGAGTTAAGTATGCTTTTTTAGGCTTTAATCTATTTAATAACTCTAAAGCTTGAGATAAATTAAAGTGCGAAATATGATCTGATTTTCTTAATGTATTAATTACAATAATATCTGATCCTTTAATCTTTTCTAATTCTTCTTCCTCTATTCGATTAGCATCGGTTATGTAAGTGAAATTTTCAACTCTAAAAGCTTTTACAGGCATTTTGTGATGCCAAACATTTATTGGAAGTAACTTTACATCTCCTATATTAAAAGAAGAATTATCAATTGTGTTTAAATTAAGTTTCGGAACACCAGGATAAGGGTTGTCTGCAAAAGCATAATGAAATTCTCTTTTTAAAGCTGTTTGAGTTTCTACAGTAGCATAAACCTCCATATCAGCTTTCTGCTTAAAATTAAATGCTCTAACATCATCTAAACCCGCAATATGGTCTTTATGTTCATGAGTAAATACAACAGCATCTAATTGCTGTACATTTTCTCGAAGCATTTGTTGTCTGAAATCTGGTCCAGTATCAACAACAATTGTTTTTCCTTTATCTTCTATCATTATAGAAGAACGGAGTCTTTTATCCTTTTTATTTTTAGACACACACACCTCACAATCGCAAGTAATAACTGGTACTCCTTGTGATGTACCTGTACCTAAAAAAGTAATTTTCATAAAGCTAAGTTACACTGTTTTAGCAATAAATAGAGCTTCTATTACCGACATTGTATAATCAATCTCTTTTTTGGTAGTGTATTTGCTAAATGAAAAACGAATAGATGGCTTAGTCATATCAGTTCCAATATTTCTCAAAACATGAGAGCCAGTATTACTTCCAGATGAACAAGCACTTCCTCCTGACACAGCTATTCCTTCAATATCAAAATTATACAACAGCATCTCATCCATATCACTATTTGGAAACTGAACGTTTAAAACAGTATACAAACTATCTCCTTTTGGATCTCCATTAAAAGTAATTTCAGGAATTAAGGTCTCCAATTTTTCTATCATATAGGTTTTAATTCCTTGAATATGATTGTGATGTTCCTCAACATCTCTGTAAGCAACTTCCATTGCCTTTGCCAAACCCACAATACCAATAATATTTTCTGTTCCAGCTCTAATATTCCTTTCTTGTGCTCCACCTGTAATAATTGGTTTTATCTGAACATTTGAATTTACATATAAAAAACCAATTCCTTTAGGACCATGAAATTTGTGTGCTGCACAGGTAATAAAATCAATATCTAAATCTCTTAAATCAAAGCCATAATGACACATTGTTTGAACTGTGTCAGAATGAAAAATAGCTCCATATTTTCTGCACATCACAGAAACCTGTTTCAACGGTAATATGTTTCCTATTTCATTATTAGCATGCATCAAAGACACTAATGTTTTTCTATCTTTATTTTCTTTTAAAAGTTGATTTAAGTTCTCTAAATCTACAGAACCTTTATCGTCATGTTTTACTAGGCTTAACTTTAAATATTTATTGCTTTTAGCTAAGATTTCTGCAGTATCAATTACCGCATGGTGTTCTGTTGCCGAAGTGATAATATGAGTAACACCTGAATCTTTTACTAAACAGCGTAAAACCATATTATCTGCCTCTGTACCACCTGCCGTAAACACTACCTCTCCAGGACTTGCATTAATAAATCCAGCAACTTGTTTTCTTGCCTTTTCAATAATAGCTCTACTATTCCTTCCAAATGAATGGATAGATGACGGATTTCCGAAACCATTTTCCATTACTGGAATAATAGCCTCAATCACTTCTTTATCCATCGGGGTAGTTGCCGCGTTATCTAAGTAAACTTTCATACTCAATCGTGTTTTAAAAATGTAAAAGAATAAAATTTTATTCTAATAAACCATCTCTAAGTAATTTTATTGTAGGATTCCTATTTTGGTTAAATAAACCCTTTTATATCAGTAATAATTTTTTGAGCTAAGTTATCAGCGGATTCCATTGATTTACTTTCGGAATAAATTCTGATAATAGGCTCAGTATTTGATTTACGTAAATGAACCCATTCATCAGTAAAATTAATCTTTACACCATCAATATCATTTACATCTTCGTTGACATACTTAGCAGCCATTTTCAATAAGATATCATCTACATCAATTTCTGGTGTTAATTGAATCTTATTTTTAGAGATATAATAGTCCGGATAAGTTGCTCTTAATGCAACACAAGAATCCAACCCTGAAGTTGCGAAATGAGATAAAAATAATGCGATACCCACTAAAGAATCTCTACCATAATGTGATTCCGGATAGATAACTCCTCCATTGCCTTCCCCACCGATAACAGCATTTTTCTCTTTCATCATATTTACAACATTTACTTCTCCTACTGCAGAAGCAAAATACTCTCCTCCGTTTTTCTCCGTAACATCTCTCAATGCCCTTGTTGAAGATAAATTAGAAACTGTGTTTCCTTTTGTATGTTTTAATACGTAATCTGCTATTGCTACCAATGTATATTCTTCTCCAAACATATCTCCATTTTCACAAACCATACATAATCTATCCACATCAGGATCAACTACAAAACCAACATCAGCACCTTGCTCTTTTATTTGTTTTGAAATTTCTGTTAAGTTTTCTGGTAATGGTTCCGGATTATGAGGAAATTGACCATTCGGTTCACAATACAATTCAATAATATTAGTAACTCCTAATGCTTTTAATAACGCTGGTATAAATATTCCGCCAGTAGAGTTAACACAATCTATTGCTACTTTATAGTTTTTACTTTTTATCGCTTCTACATTTACTAAATCCATATCCAAAATAGATTGGATGTGCTTTTCTAAATAAGAATCGTCTTTAGAACTTGTTCCTAAATTATCAACATTCGCATAATTAAAAGCATTTGCATCTGCAATAGCTAATAAATCTGCTCCATCTTCAGCAGAAATAAATTCTCCTTTTTCATTTAATAATTTTAGCGCATTCCATTCTTTAGGATTATGACTTGCTGTTAAAATAATACCACCATCAGCGTTTTCCATTGGCACAGCAACTTCAACAGTTGGTGTTGTACTTAAACCTAAATCAATTACATCTATTCCTAATCCTTGCAATGTTCCAGTAACCAAATTGGTAACCATTTCTCCAGATATTCTAGCATCTCGACCAATTACTACTGCTAATTTCCCCTCATTATTAGAATAGTTCTTTAACCAAGTTCCGTAAGCCGATGTAAAACGAACTACATCCAAAGGAGATAGTCCTTCATTTGGTTTACCACCTATTGTTCCTCTGATTCCTGAAATTGATTTTATTAAAGTCATAAACTATTTTTTTGATTAACAAATCTAATAAATGAATATTGATTTTTTTCATTTGGTATACCATTATTTACTACTCATTTAACTTTCATAAATCCCCTTCAATAAGACTCTCAAACTGTTAACTTTTTTGTTAATAATTAACAGTTAAAAAAGGTTTCTGAATAGATAAAGACGTACCTTTACAATAAGCATGGAAGATGGATTTGACTCATACAATGACAAAGAAGATTACACCGCATCGTTGGATCGATTTGAAAAAATGCTATCAAAAAATGAGGAGTATTTTTTTGATGTTGAAGAGTTTGAGATTTTAGTAGATCATTACTTAGATAAAAGCGATACTAGCAAAGCAAAACAAGTAATTGACATCTCTTTACTTCAGCATCCCACATCATCTAATCTAAAGCTAAAAAAAGCACATTTTTTAGCTGCAACGCATCAACCAAACAAAGCTTTACAAGTATTAAATAACCTAGAGGATTTTGAACCGTTTAATGCTGAAATATACACTACAAAAGCTACTATTCATAGTCAACTAAGACAACACAATAAGGCCATTGAAAATTTTTATAAAGCGTTAAAATTAATTGCTGATAAATCCGAAAAAGCAAACATTAAAATAAACATTGCTTTTGAGTATGAAAATTTAAATGAATTTGATAAAGCAATTGATATCCTAAAGGGATTACTTAAGGAAAATCCAGAAAACGAAACTGTTCTTTACGAATTAGCATTTTGTTACAATCTAAAAAATGATACGGATAATAGTATCCTGTTCTTTAAAGATTTTATAGATGATTACCCTTATAGTTATGCCGCATGGTATAATTTAGGTATTGCGCTAAGTAGAGCTGGTTTATTTGAAAAAGCTATTGAGGCCTACGATTATACAATAGCCATTAAAGAAGATTTTGCTTCTGCATATTTTAATAAAGCTAATTCTTTAGCTTTATTAGAACAATATGAGAATGCAATAAACACATATCGTGAAACTTTTGAATACGAAGATCCAGATGCAACCACTTTTTACTATATTGGGGAGTGTTATGAGAAATTAGGAAACCCTGTGTTAGCTATGTCTAATTATTATAAGTCAACTAAAATGGATCCTTTTCATGCTGATGCATGGGCCGGAATGGCTGTAATAAATGAAACTGAAGATAAAAGTCAATCAGCTGTTTTCTATATTAAAAAAGCACTAGAATTAGAAAATAATAACTCAGAATACTGGTATATTTATGGTGACATTCTGGCTAAAATCGGAATGTTTGATGAAGCCTTAATTTCTTTTAATAAGGTAATTGAGTATGATGAAGAAAATGATGAGATTTGGTTAGATAAAGCTGAAGTTATCAAGAATAATGAAAATCTTGAAAATGCAATAGTTACGCTTTATAAAGGATTAGAAAAACAACCTACAAACAACTTGATTTATGCAAGATTAGTCCCATATTTGCTAATGAATGGTAAAATAGACGAAGCTTTGCTAAATCTGACCATTCTTTTAACAAATGACCAAGAACTTGTTTCAGAAATTGTAGAATTTTATCCAGAAACATTGAGCTATCAAAAAGTAATAGATCTAATAGAGAATTTTAAGAATAAATGATGAATTTTGAATTACCGCATATTCCCAACCGGGAAAACAATCCTCGTGAAACAGGATTAACAATGATGATGGACAAAGGGTTAAGCTGGAGAGAAACAGAAAACTTTATTGATGCATCAGCACATTTAACTGATATAGTAAAATTTGGTTTTGGAACATCATATGTTACTAAAGATTTCCAACAAAAAATTGATTTATATAAAGCTGCTGGAATTAAAACATACTTAGGTGGAACTCTATTTGAGGCTTTTATTGCAAGAGGAATGTTTGATGATTACAGAAGATTATTAGATAAATACAAGTTAGAAACTTGCGAAGTATCTGATGGTTCTATTGAACTCCCTCAAGATCAAAAATGTGAGTATATTGCTACTTTAGCAAAAGACTTTACAGTTTTATCTGAAGTTGGATCTAAAGAGGAAGGAATATTTATTAGCCCTGCTAAATGGATTTCTATGATGCAAACGGAACTAGAAGCAGGATCTTGGAAAGTAATTGCTGAAGCAAGAGAAAGTGGAAACGTAGGGATCTATAGACCAAATGGAACTGCTCATGTTTCTTTAGTTAATAAAATTGCATCTAACGTTAAAGTTGAAAACATACTTTGGGAAGCTCCTAAAAAGGCTCAACAAGTTTGGTTTATTAAACAATTTGGTGCAAACGTAAATTTGGGTAACATATCTTTTAATGAAGTAATTCCTTTAGAATGTTTAAGACTAGGATTAAGAGGTGATACATTTTTTGATACGTTACCAGCAGATATTGTGAAAAAATTCAAATAAGATAAAGATGAACACCATTACCGCAGATCAATTAAGAGCTAAGATTAGCAACAACGATAATATTCAAATTATCGATATTAGAGAAGATTACGAATTTGAAGACAACAATATTGGTGGAACTAATATTCCTATGGAAAATATGTTGAATTCTTTAGATCAAATTGATGCTTCTAAACAAGTGATAATTTGTTGTAGAACTGGTAAAAGGTCAGCAGCAATGATTCATACTATTGAAAGGAAACTTAGTTTAGAAAATATTTATTCTCTTGAGGGTGGTGTTTTTGGATTTCTTGGAATTAAAGCATAATGGAAAGATCTATTAAAGATTATATTTTTTTAAGCCTTAAAGGTATTGCTATGGGAGCTGCAGATGTTGTACCAGGTGTATCTGGTGGTACAATTGCTTTTATAACAGGAATTTACGAAGAACTACTTAACACCATTAACTCTGTTAATTTAGAAGCATTAAAAAAGCTGAAATCTGAAGGTTTAAAAAGCTTTTGGAATCACATTAACGGAAACTTTATTGTTGCTTTATTTTTAGGAATAGCTATAAGTGTTGTGTCATTAGCAAAACTAATGACATATTTAATGGCAAACCATGCTGTTTTACTTTGGGCTTCCTTTTTTGGGTTAATCATTGCTAGTATTTACTTAGTTGGAAAAAAAGTAGTAAAGTGGGATATTTCTAAAATTATTGGACTAATCATTGGAACTAGTATTGCATTTTACATTACTCTACTACCTCCTATGGAAAACCCTAATGCTTTATGGTATATTTTCTTGTCTGGTGCAATAGCAATTTGTGCCATGATTTTACCAGGAATATCTGGAGCATTCATCTTAATAATTTTAGGTACATACTCACTCGTGCTAGGAACTATAAGTGATTTTTTCAGTGCTATAAAATCTATGAATTTTACAGAAGTTTTGAAACACTTGAAAATTGTTGCGATATTCGGAAGTGGATGTATTGTTGGACTTCTTTCTTTTTCTAAGCTTTTAAGCTGGATGTTTAAGAAGTATCACGATTTAACCATTGCTATTCTTACTGGTTTTTTAATTGGTTCTTTAAACAAAATTTGGCCTTGGAAAGAGACTCTATCTACAAGAGTAAACTCTCATGATCAAATTGTTCCTTTTATTCAGGAAAACATATTACCATCAAATTTTGATGGTGATAACCAGTTAATTCTAGCGATAGCGATAGCTCTATTTGGATTAGGATTAATTCTTGTCTTAGAAAAAGTAGCGAATAAGGAGTAAAACCTTATGGCGCACACTAATTCTTGCAATACTTCGTTACCATTTTTTTAGTTTAATTATTTAAAATCACATTAATGATTAAAGTTCAAAATATCAATTTTTCTTATCAGAAATCAGATAAAATAATTGATGATCTATCCTTTGATGTGCCTAAAAATTCCATATTTGGTTTTTTAGGCGCTAATGGTTCTGGAAAAACTACAGCAATAAGACTACTACTAAACCTATGCAAACCAAATAGTGGCGAAATACTTATCCAAAATAAAAAGATTGCATTAAACTACATAGAACTCTATAAGAAAATAGGAACTCTTATAGAAGACCCTACTTATTATGGACATTTATCTGGAAGAGATAATTTAAAACTATTAGCCAAATTTTACGAAGTTGATAAGCATAGAATAGATGAAGTTTTAGACTTAGTTGGATTACTATATGCTAAAGATAAAACAGCCAATAAGTATTCGTTAGGGATGAAACAGCGCTTAGGTATAGCCTCAAGCATATTACACAACCCAGATATTTTAATTTTAGATGAGCCATTAAATGGATTAGATCCAAAAGGAATTGCTCAAATAAGAGAATTATTTTTTAAGTTTCAGGAAGAGAAGAAAACTGTTTTTATTTCTAGTCATCAATTAAATGAAATAGAAAACACCTGTAGTGATGTTTGTATTATTGATAAAGGTCACCAACTATTTACAGGTAAAATAAAAGAATTAAAATCTCAACTCACATCAGGTGAATCATATAAAATAACGTGTAATAAAGTAGACCAAGTAAAGCTAATTCTATCAACAAAATTCAAAATAAAGAGTCTAATTAATAGTGATTCTGAGCTCACCTTTTCTCTTGAAGAAAAAGAAAATGTACCACTATTAGTAAAAGAATTAGTTAACGCTGATATTCAGATTTTTGAAATAGTAAAAATAGAAAGCAATCTAGAAGACTTATACTTAACACTTACTAAATAATGATTAGCTCTATTTATACCAGCTTTGTTTCTGAAACTCAAAAAGTAAAAGGAACATTTACTTTTTGGTTCACAATAATGGGATCTCTTTTAATTCCCTTCATATACTTTTTAATTTACTTTTTTCGATTTGAAAATTTTGTACCTCCAAAAGATATAAACCCTTGGGATATTTTTATCCAAGGCAACCTTAAATCGATAGCATTCATACTTTTCCCCCTCCATGTTATCTTAACAATTGCTATTAATCTTAATATTGAACACAGAGCCAATAGTTGGAAAAAACTATTTGTTTTACCCGTAAAAAGAGAAAGTATTTATATAGGGAAACTACTCTTCCTTCTTTTCCAGGTTGGTGTTTCCTTAATAATATTTACACTATCAATACTAATATTTGGCTACCTGTTAGGTTTTATTCATAGTGAATTAAATTTTTCAGAATATCCGCCTAAACTTCTTCAATTTCTTAAATCCATTATCCGGCTTTTTATCGCTGTTTTAGGGATTTTCTCTATTCAATATGTTTTAGGCTTATTCGTTAAAAACATCATCATACCAATTTCATTAGGAGTTTTTCTAACAATTGTTGCTACTATTATTGTTCAAGGCTGGGAACATTCAATTTACTTCCCTTATGCATTTCCTATGTATTTTTTCTTAAACTCAAATCAATTAGCAGTAATAGATACCCACTATGGTTTAACTATCTCTGAAATTACAAGTTTTACAACGTTTATTATTGTAAATATTTTAGGTGTAATTATGTTTAAATTAAAACGAATAAGCTAAATCTTAGATAAAACAAAAAATAATTATAGCCTTCTTATCTAATCTGCTCATTTCCTCCAACAACTTATGTATTTTCAATATTCATAATATTGGCCAAAATTAATGCTCCAAGCTATTAAATTATAATTGTATAATTTAAAACAATAAAGAACTTATAATCTTAATATGTTAAATTACAGACAAACCATATAAAAAAAGTCAGCCCTATTAAACAGAAAAACTTGAATTCTAATTACCAAAATTGAAACGTTTGAACTACAACAATAAAAAATTCCGGCCAGTATCTAATTCTGATAATGGGGAAGTTTCTAATGATATGATTTTTCACTATCAACAGAATGGAGATATATTAACTTGTGAATACCAAGGAGTAAACATCGTTAAAGGACACTTAATTGGCTTAGTTGATGACAGAGGGAATATTGATATGCGCTATCATCAGATTAACAAAAATGGTGAATTAATGACGGGTATTTGTCACTCAAAACCAGAGGTATTAGAGAATGGTAAAATTAAACTGTTAGAAGAATGGCTATGGACTTCAGGAGATCAAACGAAAGGGAATTCTGTTTTGGAAGAAATCTAATCTAAACCTTCTTGATATTAAGGAATAGCTAAAATAATTAATCTACTTTTACTTAAATTTAGGGTTTAATGTAAACCATATTGTTTTGGTTTCTAGAATTTACAAAATCTCTATAGAAATTATCTTTCTCCTTTTTATTGGGAATCATACTAATTAAACCTGCTGCAACACTTACAAAATTGACCATATGCTGAGGAGGTGTTTGACCGTGATAAATTGATTTATTTGCCTCATATTGCAAGGATGCTTCTAATTTATCTTCCGTAGTAGATTCTGTAGTTGTTCGAGCTTCATACATTGATAATTTAATGTTGTTTTGTGCATTATTTAATTCTTGATTTGGAACAACATCCATACCCAAAAATTGATTCTTAAAACTATTAAAATCTTGTAAGGATGATATATATACTTGTTCCAAACTAATTGTATCATTCACCAAAAATAGTTTAGCAACTAAATTTCCTCTTTTTAAAGAATCAGGAATGGTAATCGTTATTGGATGAAAACCAATATGACTAAATATTACAGTATCATTAGGCTCTACATCCAAATTAAATTCTCCTATCGTATTACTACTTGTCCCTAATAAATTACTCTTAGAAATAGTTACTTGCCCCAACGGAGATTTTAAAGCATCCGAATTATATATAATTCCAGAAAAAGATATTTTAGTGGTATCTCCAAACTGAGCATAGGCACTATTAAAACATGTTAACCCTGTTATGAGAACTATAAGTTTAAAAACTGATATTTTTCTAAAGATGTTCATCTACTAAATTTAATCAATTAACCGTTAACATTAAAATAAAAAGCTAATTTTATCTTATGCCTTTTAAAATTGTATCCGACTTTAAACCTACTGGAGATCAGCCAGAAGCAATAAAAAAAATTGACTGCTGGAATCAATTCTGGAACCAAAGCTCAAACACTTTTAGGAGTTACCGGATCTGG
>CAJWVX010000106.1 GCA_913048175.1 uncultured Flavobacteriales bacterium
TGTACTTCTAGTATTTGTAAAGAAGTTAAAATAGGAGGCGTTTTGTTTTTCCACATTCCTAATGCATTTACTCCAGATGATGACGGTGTAAATGAAACATTTAAGCCATCCATTTATGGCGCAGATATTGGAAACTATACGTTTATGATATTTGATAGATGGGGAGAGTTGATTTTTGAAAGTCAAAACTTAACAAATGGATGGGATGGTAATTATAAAGGGTCTGAAGTAAAACAAGATATTTATGTTTGGAAAGTTAGATTTTATGATCCTACAACTAACACAACTATAGATAAGATTGGAAATGTTTCTTTAATAAAATAAAGCTAGTTACTTTATACTAAATATCAATTGTAAAGAGGTATTCAATACTATTAACGAGATTCTGGGCTTGACCCTGAATCTCGCTTTACCTTTCCGTCATTGCGAATTTCCCCTTTCCGTCATTGCGAAGAATGAGGAACGAGTGATGAAGCAATCTCCTTCTTAAAGCTAAGGTCGCTTCGCTCAGTGTGAACTCTACTTACAATAATGTACATTTACAATATGCAACTAACAATTAAAATTAAACGTTTAGTTATAGAGTGATTGATACTAAGTACATAAAAAGTTTATTGATAATTAGTTTTTTACTAATTACTCAACTTTGTACGGCCCAATTTATTAATCAACGCTTCCCAGCTACTGATGGCTGGGGAGGGACAGGGTTTAATGCTATTGAAAATGATAGTGGATATATTACTGTATCGGGATATATTTCTACTATTACTGGTAAACAAAATGTACGGGTTGTTCAAACAGATTTTAGTGGGACGGTATTGCATGAAAATATATTTGGTGATACCATTAATTATTATGTTGGATATCAAAATTCATTAACAAAGTTGGCTAATGGAGGTTATGCTATGTTTGGTGGTTTATCAACTTCTATCAATTCAGAAAGTGTTGGTGTTTTGTATCGTTTTAATGATGTTGGAGATGTGATTTGGACAAAAACATATGGAGACTCTTTGTATTTTCAAACAGGAAGACACATGCGCCAAACCTTAGATGGTGGCTTTATTTTGTTTGGTGATAATGCTACGCCTTCAGAATATCTTTGGGTAATAAAAACAGATAGTTTAGGAGTTATAGAGTGGGAACAAACCTATGGAGGTCCTAATTATGAAGGTGCAGCCCATATAGCTGTTTGTGCTGATGGAGGGTATGTTTTTTCGGGTAATACCAAGAGTTTAGGACCAAACATCCCCAATGAAGTGAACATTAGAATAATGAAAATTGATAGCTTGGGTAACGAAGAGTTTACTAAAGTGTTTGGAGAAGATGGTGTGGATTCACCCTGGGCTGTAGAGCCAACTCAAGATGGGGGATTTATATTTGGAGGTTCTATTAAACACGACATTGATGATCAAACTAAACCTTATGCTATAAAAATGGATAATTTAGGAAATGTTGCTTGGGAAACTTCTCCTCCTCCCCCTAGTGGTAATAGTGGTTCAACTGGATTTAATGCTATTCTAGAATTATCAGATGGTTCTTTTGTTGGAGGTGGTGTTCAATTTGAAACAGATAGTCTTACTTGGGGCAAACGTAATGGATTAGTTATAAAGATGGATGCTAATGGAGATACTTTGTGGCGTAAGCAATACCGTATTCCGGGTATGGATGGTAATGGAACTGATTTCCATATTAATGATATGCGTACTACCTCTGATGGAGGTTTTATATGCGCAGGAGTTGTTTATCCAGCAGCCCCAGATACTGGTACACAAGATATGTGGTTGCTAAAAATAGATAGTAATGGTTGTGCAGATAGTGCTTGTTCGTTAATTACAAGTATTCCCAACACTCAAAACTCATCACTCAATACCAACAGCTTAGCTGTGTATCCTAATCCTACTAATGGTATTGTTACTATTGAGTTGCCGCCAAAAAGTACTTCAGCAAGTTTTCGTTTACTTAATATCAATGGGATAGAGGTCTTTAATCAAAACATAAATTCATCATATAACCAAATAGATGTAAGCCACCTTTCTAAAGGCATTTACTTTTATCGTTATCGAGATAAAAAACAGGGATATGCCGGTAAACTGGTTGTTCAATAAAAACGGATGTCATTCCCGTATAACGCATGTCATTCCGATTGGAGCGACAAAGGAGTGGAACAGAGGAATCTATTGAATGTATATCCCGAAAGCAAAAAGATACATCACTGCATTTATTAAATCCGCTAAAGCGAATCATAACAGCTTTTTCTCTTCCCACAAAACAGGGTTAGCATGATAAACAATTAACAACTTCTATTTACCAGATAGAAGCAGCCAGTAAAAGTAAATTTAAATCAGACTTTAAAAAAAAGTTATTTTTAATCAGTTTAACTAAATTTTAAATAGATAGTACTTGTAAGTTTAGTCTATTGGTATCAATAATTAGGTGGAAATAGACACTAGTGAATATCGCTTTAGCTTCTAAAAATAGTTAAACATGGCAGGTTTTATGAATCGGAAGACCGAAAAGGATAACCTTTCCGGTCTTAATTAATTTTAATTAAAAACCGTCAATCTATATAAGTCGGTACAAGTTGTTTGTGTTTATAATTTTATAACTTCAACATCAGCTAAAATATTTAATGTTGTAGAAACAGGGTCTGTGTTTGCCGTAATGGTAACTGTTTTGTTTTGAGAGCCTTGTTGTTTTCCAGGACTATAAACTACCTCAATTTCTCCAGTGGCACCAGGCTTTATAGGTTCTTTAGGGAATTTAGGAACAGTACATCCACAAGATCCTTTAGCATCCTCAATAATTAACGGTTCAGAGCCAGTGTTTGTAAATGTAAAAATTTTAGTGTTTTTAGAGTCTTGTTGTATTGTACCAAAGTTGTGAGATACTTCAGCAAACTTGGCATTTGTTTTTGCTCTAGTGTCAGATAGTTTTGGCGCAACTGGAGGTGTTATAGGTTGAACGTTTGGTGTTATAGGATTGGCAATACTTGCTGAAGGAGCTGTTGCGGCAATATTACTTTGGATATTAGTATCGTTGTTAGCTGGATTCATTCTTCTTGGTGCATCATCCATAAAAAATGTATTTATAACAACTGTTAATGCAATAACTCCTAATAATCCTATTTTAATATTTTCTTTCATCTTTTGTCTATTTTTAAATTGATAATTACAAAGCTACAAATCTTATTTGTATACTAATTTTTCTTTTTTAAATGTGTTACTGTTTATTTCTTCTATTGCTTTTAGATAGGAATCGTTTAAGTCATTTGCAATTTGAAAGTAAGCAGAAGTGTTCCAGAGGTTTCTAGCAACAAGAGCTTTTAAACGTATTGTAATAAGTTGTTTAGATTTTTCAATTTGTTCTTTATCTTTTTCAATCTCGTTTTTTTCGGCATAATCAATAAAGTCAGATAGTAATTCTTCTTCCGCATTAAATAAGCTTTTAAAGCTAGATACATCAATATATGTTTCTTTCAGTTTAATCCTGTGATTTTCCATATAGTCTAAAACGAACTCATTTAATAATCCTGAACGGTTTACCTTTCCAAAGTATTCTGAAGACATTGTTGTATCTATTGGAACAAATACATCTGGCATAATACCACCACCTCCATAAACAGTTCTTGAGCTATTTAACGTTTTAAATTGTAAAGAATCAGGAAGAGAAATACTATCTTTACTCATGTATTCTCCATTTTCAAATCTTCTTGTAAATTCTTTGTAATAAGCTTCTTTTCCCTCGTCATATGGACGTTGAATGCATCTGCCAGAAGGGGTATGATATCTTGCAACAGTTAATCTAATTGCAGAACCATCAGTTAATGAAAATGGTTTTTGAACTAATCCTTTTCCAAAAGATCTGCGGCCAATAATTAATCCTCTATCATAATCTTGAACAGCTCCACTTACTATTTCTGATGCAGAAGCAGAACCTTCATCAATTAAGATAACCAATTTTCCTTTTTCAAAACCACCTTTGGTTGTCGTAAAGTATTCCTGTTTAGGTGCTTTATTTCCTTCTGTATATACAATTAGTTTTTTATCAGCAATTAATTCATCTGCCATTTGAATTGCTGTTCTAAGATATCCACCACCATTACCTCTTAAATCAATAATAAGGTGTTTCATATCTTGTTCTTTTAGTTTTGCTAAGCCATCATTGAATTCTTTTATGGTGTTTTTAGCGAAACGGCTCACTTTGATGTATCCAATTTCTGGAGTAGCCATGTAGGAGGCATCAACACTGAAAATTGGGATTTTATCTCTTGTGATGGTGAATTTTAGAAGATCTTTTGTTCTTCTTCGTTTAATGCCAACACTAACTTTAGACCCTTTTTTTCCTCTTAATTTTTTTTGAACATCACTGTTTTGTAATCCAATTCCGGCAATATTTTCACCATCAACCTCTACAATTTTATCACCTGCCATAAGTCCCACTTTTTCTGATGGACCACCAGAGATAGGTGATACAATCATAAGGGTGTCATGAAAAATATTAAATTGAATTCCAACTCCTTCAAAATTACCAACAAGGGGCTCATTCATCTTTTTTAGTTCATCCTTAGGAATGTATACAGAGTGAGGGTCTAGTTCTTTTAGGACTGCAACAATGGCATCTTCCACTAATAAATTATTATCAGTAGAGTCCACATAAGCGTAATCAATATATTGTAATAATGCATCAAATTTTTTACTTGCATCACTCTGGATATATTGAGAAAAACTTAATTGACTAATAAGTATAAACAATAGTAATAAGCTCTTTGGTGCCATTTTCATAATATTTATTTTATAAAACAAATCTAATTAAAAACGATGTTAATTTTTGTTAAATATGATAAGTGGAGGATTAAAAATAGGCTATGAATGTTTAAAAAAGTCATTTAATAAAATTACAGGTTAACCACTTACAAAATTATGAAGGTTGTTTGAGCCTTCCTAAGCCCTTTAAATGTTGACCAATTGTCACTTTTAATAGATGAGTATATGTTATAGAGTTGTTAACTTTTCAAAAATTGTTTAACACTAAGGTATGATACACTAATTTATTATATATTTGTTAGCCTAATTAAATAAGTGTTTTTTTATAAAAACAGAAGAGAATAACAATGACTAAAAATTTTACGCCAATTACTAAGATATTAATGTTGGCAATATTTATTGCTGGTGTTTCTACAAAATCTTTTGCTCAAAAAGATAAAAAAGTAAAGACAGAAAAATTAATTAAAAGACCAGGGGCTTCAGAACATGCTGCTACTGCAAAGTTTGTAGATTCATCTTTTGATGTTTACGAAAGGAATCAAAAAGTTTCTGTAAAACTTTCTGATGTTAGAGGAAATGCTGGGGATGCGGGTGAAATTAAAAGCGATTTAGAAGCTCAATTAAAAGAAGTAGCTGGCTTATTAGGTCAATCTAAAGATGTTTTAGCTAAGGCTAAATCGATATCACCTAAAACGAACTCAATAAAAGCTGTTAAGGCATTAAATGCTCCAACTAAGGCTTTATCTGCAACTAAGGATGCTATTCCTGGTCAGATAGCAAGCATAAAAGAACAAAGTGGTAAATAAATTAAAGAGAAAAGAGGACGTTCTTCAGAGCTACCTCTTTTCTAATAATAAAAGTGATTAGATGGAAATAAAACTAGAATTTATGAATACTAAAATTATATTTAAATGGGCTCTTATAGCTTTAATTTTAGGTGGGGTTCAGTCAAATGTTTTGTTTGCACAAGATGCAGAAGTAAAAGAAGTAAAAGAAGAAAAAAAGAAGAAAGAAAAGGTGAAAAAGGAGAATGGTAAAATTCAAAAATCAGATAAAAAGGCTGAGATTGTAAAATATAGAAGAAGTTCATTGCATACCATGATTATTGAAGATGTTAAAATGCCTAAAGGTGATTTGATTCTTAAAACATTTAATGAAGCCGAGTTTCCAGATAAATATAACAATCATACAACAGGTTCTAAGTCGTTTAAATTAGAAGAGTACTATATATCTCCTACTGTTGCTGAAGGTCAAAAGGTTAAAAATAAAGACAAGAAAAATTATGCTCCAACAATTGATAAATATATAAAGGACAATAAGGTGGCTAATCAAATTGTTGCAAAGTGGTTTAGTAGATCACCTGAAGGTACTTTTGATATGAGTCTTATTGGAGAAAGAGGTATGTATGACGCTTCTGCTCAAGATGCTGCTACTGCAAACAGTACTGAAAGAGGAGCTGCAATGTTGGCAGATGCTGGTGAAGATTTAATTGGAAACACATTCGTAGTTGTAAATTATTCAAATTTTATTGAAAATGAGCCAATAGCTAAAGCAGCTAGAGATATTCTTTATGCTACAGTTGAAGATCAACCTGCTGATGCAATAGGTAGAGCTATTGTTGAAAAAGGGGCAGATATTGCTTATAAAAAAACAAAAGATGGTTATTCTGTATGGACAACTGCATATTTATATCAACTACAGTGGACAGACTCTATGTCTGCTGTATTTTACCAGTTTTTATGGAACGATGCTTCAGCACCAGATTCAGTAAGAGTAGAAGCTTTTGATAAGTCAGATTTATTTCAATTGAAATTATTAGGTTCTCAAAAAGCACAATCTCTTATCACAGGATTGGGCTCTAATGCTCAAAATAAAGAAATGATTATTAAAAATGCGACTCTTAAATCTATTAACGCAGTTTATAATAAGTTGCAGAAAAAATTCGAAGCATTTAGAACAAAAACTCCTTTAGTTAGTTCAGATCCTTTAGGAGCAAAAATTGGATTAAAGGAAGGTCTTGAAGGCGGAGATAAATATGAGGTTTTAGAAAAGCAAATTGATGCTTATGGCAAAGTGAAATGGAAAAGAAAGGGAGTTATTAAGGTAGACAAGAAAAAAATATGGAATAACCTCTATACTATTGGAGAAGAACCATTAGACAAGAATGGCCAACCAATTAAAGCTGATAATGATGTGAAATTCACTCATTTTAAAGGTGGTAAAGGGTTTTACCCAGGAATGTTGTTGAGACAAGTAAATTAAATAATAAATTCTAAATATCAAGTTATGAAAAAAATAATTAACAAAGCAACTATTTTAACAGTGATTTTTATTGCTATTGGTTTAGTCTCTAGCGCACAAATTAGTAAAAAGAAAAAAGCTCAAAAAGATACGGAAGCATGGAAGTATGAGATTGAGTGCGTAGGTATAGGTAAACCAGGAACTAAAGTAGTTAAGGTTTGGTCATATTCTAAAAAGGCTAATGTTGCAGAAAATCAATCAAAGAAAAATGCCGTTCATGGTATGGTTTTTCAAGGTTATAGTGGAGGTGGTCAAGGGTGTACTAATCAAAAAGCATTAATAACTGATCCTTCTGTTGGTGAGCAAAAAAAGGAATTCTTTGATAACTTCTTTGATATCAATGGAGGGAAATACATGAAATTTGTTTCTCATTCTTCAGATGCTACACCAGAGATTATTAAAGTTAGCATGAAAGGATATAAATATAAAGTAGGAGTAATAGTAACCGTTAATACTAATGCCTTAAGAAAAGATTTAGAGGCAGCTGGCGTTGTTAAAGGTCTTTCTTCAGGATTTTAAAATTAAAAAATTATGAGAAAAATAACATTATTATTTGGAACGGCATTAAGCCTAGCAGTAATTACTACTGTATCTACTTCTTGTGGAAGCACTCAAATGAAGGGGGCAGGAAACTACAATTATGAAACAGAATGCATCGGTGTTGAAGGTGATGGATCTCAAACTGTAAGAGGTTGGGGAAGTGGAAGAAATAGAGAAGATGCTGTTGAGCAAGCTAAGAAAAATGGATTAAGCTCTGTTTTATTTAAAGGAATAAGGAGTAATAAAGGATGTAATATGAAACCAATATTATTTGATTCTAACATTCGCGAAAAGAAAGAAGATTATTTTAATGCTTTCTTTGCTGATGTTGGGCCATATAAAGAATTTATAACAAGTGAAGATGGTTCAGATATGCATTTTTCTGTTGTTGCAGGAAGAAAAAAAGCTGGAGATCAAGTAACCTATGGAGTAATTATTCGAGTTCAAAGAGCAAAACTTAAGGCAAAAATGATTCAGGATGGCATATTGCCTAAATAACAAACTAAATAAAAACTATTATTATGAAGAAAACATTTATAACACTTACTCTTATATTAACTGGGTTTACTTTGGTTTTTGGTCAAGCAAAAAAACCTACATTAATGGTCGTACCTAGTGATGTTTGGTGTAATACAAACGGTTACATGATGGAATTTGATAATCAAGGAACTAAAATTAAAATCCCTGATTATAAAAGAGCAATGCAAGAGAATGCAGATTTACTTTTAGTTATAGCATCTATAAATGATATGATGGCTGAAAGAGGTTTTCCATTAAAGAATATGGAATCTGCAATAAAAACTTTAGAGTCTAATGCTGCCGAAGATAATATGAGAATGTCTAAAGATGGAGCTTCTGTTGCTGAAAATCCAATTGATATGTTAAAAAAAGTAGCTAAAGCGGATATTATTATTCAAATGACTTGGACAGTTAATCAAACTGGTCCTAAAAAAGCAATTACTTTTATTTTACAAGGTTTAGATGCATATACTGATAAGCAAATAGCTGGTGCAAATGGTACGGGAGCTCCATCTTTTAGTGCTGAAGTTCCAGTTTTATTAAAAGAAGCTGTTACTGCTCATATCGATAACTTTACAGGAAGTTTACAATCTCATTTTGAAGATATGTTTGCTAATGGAAGAGAAATTATTGTTAGAATTCAACTTTGGGATGGTGGTGAATTTGACGGAGATTTAGAAACTGAAATGGGTCCTGATGACGAAGAACTTGGAACAATTATTGAAGATTGGATGGCCGATAATACTGTAAAAGGTAGATTTAGCACAACTGATGCAACAGAAACAATGATGCTTTTTGAGCAAGTTAGAATTGATTTGTATAACGCTAAAGGAAGAGCACAAGATGCAAGAAGATTTGTTAAAGGATTAAGTAAAGTTTTGAAAAATGAACCGTACCTAATTCCTAATAAAGTTGTTATGAAAGGTTTGGGTCGTGCTACAATTATCCTTGGAGGTAAATAATAATTAATTAAATTAAAAAAACATGAAAAAAATCACTCAATTGCTGTTGGTTGTTACTATTGTTCTTTCAAGTTCAATCAGTTTTGCTCAGTCTTCAGCTTCCAAAGATGAAAACAGAATTATGTTAACATCATGGGTTCCTCCAACTATTGAAGGGATGCCTAAAATTGCTAGGAAAAATTTACAAAATAAGTTGAAGCAAGTTGTTACTAAAAATGGGTTAGGAGGAAGTCCTTTTAACACAAGATTTATCATATCTGCGGATGTTTCAGTAATGAGTAAAGATATTTTACCTGGACCGCCACCAATGCATGCCTACAATTTAGATATCACTTTATATATTGGTGATGGAATCGAAGGTACTGTTTTTTCTAGTGAAACAATTTCTGTAAAAGGAGTTGGAACTAACCAAAACAAAGCATATATTTCAGCATTGAAGAGAATTAGCCCCAAAAATTCAGAGGTACAAGCTTTTGTAAAAAATGGTAAAGAAAAGATTATTCAATATTACAAAGATAATTGTGATTTGATTATTATGAAAGCGAATACTATGGCTGATCAGAATCAGTTCGAACAGGCTATTTATACTTTATCTATTATACCTAGTGCATGTGAAGAGTGTTATGTGAAGGCTATGAATTCAATTAAGCCAATTTACAAGAAACAAATTGATAGAGATTGTAAAGAGAAGTTACAAAAAGCTACTGGTATTTGGAATGCAGCTCAAGATATGGCTTCTGCAGAAGAAGCAGGAGCAATGCTAGCTTCGATTGATCCTGATGCTTCTTGCGCTCCTCAAGCAAGATCATTATCTAACAAAATTGCTGCAAAAGTAAAACAAATAGATGCAAGAGAGTGGAAGTATACGGTTAAAGACCAACAACAAGAAAGTGAAAGAATTGCTGCTATTAAAGCGATTGGTGTTGCTTACGGTAAAGGACCAAAAGCAAATATAACATACAGATCTATGTGGTAGTATTAAAGTGATTTTAAACTCGTAATGGTTTTTCAAATTATGACACTCTTTGTTGTTGTATTTTGGAATGATTATTGCTTTTTTTTGAAACTTTATAAACGATATTAAATTTAGAAAAATGAAAAAAGTATTAGTAATAGCCCTTTTAATTTCAGGGAGTACAATAAAAGCTCAGCATGATATAAGTGTAGATGTATTTGGGTTCGCATTTTCAAAATATGGGTTAGGATATGAATACGCTATCAATCCTAATAATTCTGTGGGTATTAACTTTAATATGTCATCAAAAAATATGTTTGATGATGGAATTTCTAACACTCCCGAATATGCAGCTATAGATGAAGAGTATAAGTATTCTGAAATGAATATTGTTCCTGAGTATAAAGCATTTTTCACTCCAAATAAAGGAAATGATGGTGTTTATATGGGGCTTTATGGTAAAATTAGAACTTCCAAAGCATCTGAAAATTCATTTACTGATACTAATTTAACAACATTTCCTCAGTATGCCAAAACGGATGTTTCAACAACTGGAGTAGCTTTAGGTGTTATTGCAGGTTATAAATGGCAAACCTCTGGAGCCTTATTTTTAGAAGCAACAGTTGGTATTGGAAAATTTTTAATGAATAACGTTAAGTATAGTAACGATTTAGCTGATGATGATCAGAAATTTGAAGAGAATGATTATATTCCCTATATAGGTAATGTACTGGCAGTTGATTTAAGGCTAGCTGTTAAAGTTGGAATTAGAATTGGTGGAGGATCTTCAGAGTAAAATTTTGAATTTATTTATATAAAAAAAATGGCTACATCTATGAAGTCATTTTTTTTTAACTAATTTGAAAAGTAAATTGGCTTAAAATCTTGTTGTTAAATTGAAATTAGCGAAAAATTTTAATAAGATAACTAAGAATAAATCTATACGCAAAGAATTTATTTTTAATATCCAGAGAAATAGAACTTCTAATAAAGATTTTTAGAATATCATAAAATAAATGGTACAAGAAATAATTATACAAGCTGGCTAAGATCAATTTGACTAATAATTAGAGGCTGTTGAACAGAAAAGAAGGTAATTACAACTGTTTGTGAAAAACTACTCATACTGGTTCTCCATTTGTTTATCATCCTTATTTGGGACGAAATGAAGTTTACGGAGAAGTAATACTGTAAATAATGAATTAACGCCAGTTAAATAAAATTGGCCTATTCGTTTTGTCATTATAGGAAACCCATTAGTGACTTTGTATGTTTCTAAACGAGGAGAAAAACGATTCTTATAAACTTTTATTACTGTTGATGAAACTAAAGTCATAACATTTTGTCCTGCATAAGTATCAGTTGCAGGTTAGACTGCACAATAAATAGAATCGCCTTGTTTCAATTTATTTAATAAAGAGGTAGATAATTTAGATTTTTCAAACTTTCATTTTTCTCAATAATAGAGTCGTAAATATAAATTAGAGCCATATCATAAGGTCTTTATCGCCACCTAAACTTAAAAAATGTCTTTTAATGACCTATAGTAATTATCATCATTTACTTATATATCAATTGTTTAATGAGATATTTTTTCTGTTTTACGAGATGGAGTAAGACTTATGTGAATTACTTTTTTTTTATATTATGTTCTGAGGTTAGTAGAAAGTTTTTACTCACAAAGAATGAAGTGGATTTATATAATTTTTTAGGCGAATCTTCTCATTTAATAAACTGAAAATAAATTCCATCTAATTTTTTTGTTTGATTTCTTCAAGTTTAAGCTCGTTTGGAAAGCTAACAGAACTATGAAATACTAGTATTAAGTAAGTAAAAACTAAATAATGTAAGAAACCAATACTTTTTCATAATCAAATATTGATTGTGAAATATTGAGCCAACAAGTAATTCTGATATTATTCTAATAATAAATTGATTAGCTCATTGAAAAATAAATAAAGAATGATAAATTCGCATACAAATTAAACTATTACCAAATGGAAAGCGTTGAAGGAAATAAAATAATTGTAAAGTTACAGAAAGGTTTAACTAAGGATGGTATTAATGCAGATGCTATAGTTAAGGGCTTAAAAGAGTTAAGACCTTTTGCTTTAGAAGAAAAAGATCCTACTTTAACTAAAGTTACTCGTTTAGCTTATGAGCATATAGAGGAAAATAAAACATTCAGTATACCATTACCTCCAGAAGAAGCTATTATGCCTGAGTTGGAAGAGGGACAAGAAGCTGATGATTCAGCAGAGGTTGAAATGATTGTTAATTCAATAGAATCTGACGATGATAGATTAGAAAGTTTAGATTACTTATTTTCTTTAATGTTGGATAGAGAAAATGTAGATAACAAACAAGATATGTTTGCATATAGAGATGCTTTAAAGGGTTTCTAAAAAGAAAATATTTAAAAAAA
>CAJWVX010000107.1 GCA_913048175.1 uncultured Flavobacteriales bacterium
TTGCGAACAACTTGTTTTCAGCAAATACATCTGATTTACTCAGCATATTCATAATAGTTGATTTACCAACATTGGTATATCCTACCAAAGCCACTCTAACCAACTGCATTCTTTGCTTACGTTGAGTAGATTTTTGCTTATCAATCTGCTTTAACTTTTCTTTTAAGAGCGTTATCTTATGCGTAATTATTCTCTTATCCGTTTCTATTTGAGTTTCTCCTGGACCTCTCATTCCTGCGCCACCACCTTTCTGCCTATCTAAGTGAGTCCACAATCTTGTTAAACGAGGCAACATATATTGACATTGTGCCAATTCTACTTGAGCTCTAGCGTGTGCCGTTTGTGCTCTTGTTGCAAAAATATCTAAAATCAGATTACTTCTATCTAAAATTTTAACCTCTAAGAACCCTTCAATATTTCTCAATTGAGAAGGACTTAATTCATCATCAAAAATGACAATATCTACACAATGCTCATGAACGTAAGCATGAATATCTTCCATCTTACCTTTACCAACAAAAGTTTTAGGATGTGGCTTGTCTAATTTTTGAGTAAACCGTTTTAGTGATTTTACACCAGCGGTTTTAGCCAAAAAAGCTAGTTCATCTAAATATTCAGTTGTTGTTGTATCTTTTTGTCCACGAACAGTTACCCCAACCAATACGGCTGTTTCGTTTAATGATTCTGATGTTTTATGTCCTTTATTTCCCAAATTATTATTTTTCTTAAATCCAGCCGCTACCTAAAAGGTAAGGCTTCATAATTCCTGCCCAAAAGACTAATACAAAAGCGATGATGTAAAAAATAGCCCCTTTTTTATGTTTTAATATATCCGTTGTTGCTTTTTTAGATTTAACCCTACCTACAGTAATTAAAACGATAACGATTAACATAATCATTCCATATTCCATTGACCAAAACCTAGAAAAAGCATTTCCCATCATTTCTTTAGTCCATGCTACTTTTGGACTAACAAAATAAAGAACAAGTCCTAAGATGCCCATAACGTGAGCAAAACTAACTAAGCCCATCGCAACAGTATTGTCAATTTTTGTATACTTCTTGTTACCCAACCATCCAATTATAGATGTAATTAAAGCAATAAACAATGAAAGAAACAATAACCATTTTAATCCAGAGTGAGCTCCTAATAAAACACTATGCATAATTCTTTGTTTTTATAGTTAGACAAAACTAAGGAAAACGAACTTATCTAACCACTCATCATTTCCTAACTTTCGGATTCAGTTTAAAGTATTATTTTTAGCGTTTTAACAGGCTATGCCTGAAATAATTATTGAAGGCTATGAAAAACATTTTTCTTTACATATTAATACTTGTTTCTTTTATTGCTAAAGCACAAGAAACCTTTATTGTTAATGGAACGCATAACAACAACCACAATGCCTTTGCATTTACAAATGCTACAATCCACATAGATTATCAAACAATAATTGAAAATGGAACCCTTGTAATTAAAGATGGAAAAATAACTGCTGTTGGAGAGCGTGTTGAAATTCCAAAAAATGCAGTTATTCAAAATTTAAAAGGAAAACACCTTTACCCTTCTTTAATTGATTTGTATTCTGATTATGGAATTACTAAACCAGTTAAAGCAAAAACTCATAGACAAGGACCACAAATTGAGACCACTACAAAAGGAGCTTACAACTGGAACCAGGCGATTAAACCAGAAGTGGAAGCAGGACAACTATTTAAAGTTGACGATAAAAAAGCTGCTGAATTAAGAAAGTTAGGTTTCGGAACTGTTCTAACTCACCAACAGGATGGAATAATGAGAGGAACTTCCGCACTGGTCACTTTAAGTAACGACCAAGCTCAGGCAGTAATGTTGAAAGACAATGTAGCCAATCACCTATCCTTTAATAAAGGAACTTCTACTCAAGATTACCCTGGGTCTTTAATGGGGATGATTGCTTTACTGAGGCAAACCTATTATGATGTAGATTGGATGTTTAACAACAACACTGTTGATGAGTACAACCTCTCCTTAAACACAATTATTGACAACTGGCAAATGCCTCAAATTTTTGAAGCTAATGACAAGCTGAGCATTTTAAGAGCCGACAAGATTGGTGACGAGTTTGAAATGCAATACATGTTTAAAGGGAAGGGTGATGAATACCAGCGAATTAAAGAGATTAAGGCAACAGGAGGAAAACTGATTATTCCTATAAACTTTCCAAAAGCTTATGAAGTTACTGATCCATACAACTCGTTAAAAATTAGTTACTCTGATGTTAAAAATTGGGAATTAGCGCCATTTAACTTAGGAATTATTGCTAAAAATGAAGTTGATTTTTCTATTACTGCTTCTGATTTAAAAGACAAAAAAATGTTTTTTAAAAACTTAAGAAGAGCCATTAAATCTGGATTAAGTGAAGAAGATGCTTTAAAAGCGTTGACTTATTCTCCTGCTAATTTTATTAATGAATACGAAAGAGTTGGGAGTTTAGCTGAAGGTAAATTGGCCAACTTTATTATAACTTCTGAAAATCTTTTTGCAGAGAAAAACATCATCCATGAAAATTGGATAAAAGGAAAACAACATGTTATTGCTGATTATAATGCAATTGATATTAAGGGGAACTATGATTTAAATCTTGGTAAAAAGATTTATAAATTAAAAGTAACTGGGGAGCTTAAGAAACTTAAAGGAAGTATTGAAATTATTGGAACAAAGGACAGCAAACCTGACACTAATAAAGTATCTGTTTCTGTAAGTCTTTCTGGCAACTTAGTTTCGCTAAGTTTTAATCCGAAAGATGATTTTGAAAAAGGAACTATTCGTTTAAGTGGAACAATAACTAATAACGCTGGAATTTGGGATGGAAACGGTCAACTCTCTAATGGTGATTGGATAAAATGGTCTGCAATTAAAGGAAAAGAAACTCCTAGCAAGAAAAAAGACAACGATACAACAAAAACTGATTCTTTAATTATTCCAAGAATTCAATACCCTAATATGGCTTATGGGTTAGATTCTTTACCAAAATCTGAAACCATTTTAATTACGAATACAACTGTTTGGACAAGTGAGAAAGAAGGAATTCTTAAAAACACTGATGTTTTAATTGAAAATGGAAAAATAGCTCAAATAGTAGCCCACTCTGGTGGAATGTCTGTTGGTGAAGGTGTTTTAATTATTGATGGAAAGGACAAACATTTAACTGCAGGAATTATTGACGAACATTCACACATTGCAATAAGTAGAGGCGTTAACGAATGTACACAAGCAGTTACTTCTGAAGTAAGTATTTCTGATGTAATTAACTCGGATGATATTAATATCTATCGCCAGTTAGCTGGAGGAGTTACAGCATCACATTTACTGCACGGATCTTGTAACCCTGTTGGTGGCCAGTCAGGAATAATAAAATTGAAGTGGGGAAGCGCGCCAGATTCTATGAAGATAAAAGATACTCCAGGCTTTATAAAGTTTGCTTTAGGAGAGAATGTTAAACGTGCTGGTTGGGGAAGTGGATATGGTAATAGGTTTCCGCAAACAAGAATGGGTGTTGAACAAGTATACTATGATGCATTTATTAGAGCAAAAGAATATGAAAAAAAATGGGCCGCTTATGCTAAAGTTCCTGAAAAAGACAGAAAATCTACTCCTGCCCCAAGAATTGATTTAGAGCTTGAAACGTTGAATGAAATCATAAACAGTGAACGATTTATATCTTGTCACTCTTACCAACAAGGAGAAATTAATATGTTGATGCATGTTGCAGATTCTATGGGGTTTGTGGTAAACACTTTTACTCACATTTTAGAAGGGTATAAAGTTGCTGATAAAATGAAAAAGCATGGAGCTGGTGGCTCTACATTTTCTGATTGGTGGGCCTATAAGTTTGAAGTGAATGATGCAATACCACACAATGGAGCAATTATGCACAAACAAGGTATTGTAACGGCTTTTAACTCTGATGATGCAGAAATGGGAAGAAGATTAAACCAAGAGGCTGCAAAAGCAGTTAAATATGGTGGGTTAAGCGAAGAGGAAGCTTGGAAGTTTGTAACTCTTAATCCTGCAAAACTTTTACACTTAGATGATAAAATGGGAAGTATTAAAGTAGGTAAAGATGCTGATGTTGTTTTATGGACAGATAATCCGCTTTCTATTTACGCTAAAGTAGAAAAAACAATTATTGAAGGTGCTGTTTATTTTGATATTGAAAAAGATCAGGCAACACAGGAAGCAAACAAAAAAGAAAAAGCAAGAATTATTGAAAAGATGATTAAAGCTAAAAAAGGTGGCGCTAAAACACAAGAACCTAACAGTAAAAAACCAAAATTGTATCACTGTGATACTGTTGGAGAATAATTAGTTTGAGATCCCTCTTGGAGAAGGGAGACCTAGAGGGATTGAAAAAAATTAAATCAATCTCCCTAACCCTCTTCTCCAAGAGGGAATAAAAAAGAAAAAATTAAATGAATAAAAAGTCACATTATAACAAAGAATTAAAACCTTTAGCCAGAAACTTAAGGAACGATTCTACTTTAGGAGAAGTACTCCTTTGGGATGATGTGCTTAAACAAAAAAGGTGTTTGGGGTATCAGTTTGTTCGTCAGTTTTCTATTGGAAATTATATTCTTGATTTTGCTTGTAGAAAGCTGAAGCTTGCAATAGAAATTGATGGTTATTCGCACAACTTCACTTTTAATAGAGATCAAGAAAAAGACAGCTATCTAAAAAGTATTGGATATACTGTTTTAAGAATTGAAGAGCAAGAAGTTAGAAAAGACATTAATAACGTAATAAGAACGATAGAAGGAATAATTAAAGAATTAGAAATGAAATAAATACTGTGTGAGGGCTCTCCCTTGGAGAAGGGAGATACAGAGGGATTGATAAACTAAGTCAATCTCACTAGCCCTCTTCTCCAAGAGGGAACACATACTCAAAAAAATGAAATTAATATTATGAAAATTATAATCGCCATATTCTGCGTAGCAATAGGTTTAAACACTTTTGCTCAAATAGAAACTCCTGCTAAAAAGCAGACGAAGAAAATACTCTTAATGAATGGGTTTGCCCATTTGGGTAACGGTAAAATCATTGAGAATTCTGTTATTGCTTTTGAAGAGGGTAAACTAACAATAGTTGCCAATGCAAAAACGATTAAATTAGATATGGGTCGTTTTGATACTGTTATTCGTTTAGAAGGAAAACACGTTTATCCAGGAATAATCACTCCAAATTCTACCATTGGAATTACAGAAATTGATGCCGTAAAAGCTACCAGAGATTATGCTGAATTAGGAATGTTTAAACCGCATGTAAGATCTATTATTGCATACAATACTGAATCAAAAATTACAACAACTGTTCGTTCTAATGGTGTATTATTAGGGCAAATCACTCCAAGGGGAGGAAGAATTACAGGAACATCTTCTATCGTTCAATTTGATGCTTGGAACTGGGAAGATGCTGTTATAAAAGAGGATGATGGTGTTCATTTAAATTGGGCTGGAATGTTTAATAACAGAACAGGAAAAGAGAATAAAAAGTATGCAGAATCAATAACACAACTAAATACATTTTTTACTAATGCTTTAGCCTACTCTAAAGATGAAAACTATATTGAAAAGAATCTTCGTTTTGAAGCAATGAGAGGAGTTTTTAATGGAAAGAAAACACTTTTTATCCGAGCTAATTTTGTGAAAGAAATTACTGAAGCCATTAATTTTTCTAAAAGGCATAAGGTATCAAAAATGGTAATTGTTGGTGGTTATGATTCTTGGATGGTAGCAGATATGCTAAAAGAAAACAATATTGCCGTTATCCTTAAAAGAGTACACAGCTTACCAGAAAGACAAGAAGATGATGTTTACTTGCCTTACAAGTTACCAAAAATGTTACACGATGCTGGCGTATTATTTTGCTTAGAAAACTCTGGAGATATGGAAGCAATGGGAGCGAGAAACCTACCTTTTTATGCTGGAACTGCTACTGCTTACGGTATTGAAAAGGAAGCTGCTTTATCTTTAATTACATTTAATACAGCTAAAATTTTAGGTATTGATAAAACCTGCGGAAGTTTAGAAGTTGGAAAAGATGCTACTCTATTTATTTCTGCTGGAGATGCTTTAGATATGAGAACTAACAAAGTTACTTCTGCTTTTATTCAAGGAAGACTTTTAGATTTAGATAACCACCAAGAGAAGTTGTATAGAAAATATAGTAAGAAGTACGAGGAGTAAAGTTCTCTTACTCCTTTCCTTACGAAATGCAATGGAGATCAGTAATCCAGAACCGGAATTAATCAAAGTCGTTTATTGTGTCTATATCCCTGCCAGCAGAGGGAAGAAGTCAACTCAAGGATTTGTTATCACATAAACATCTAGACTAACCTTTTTCTCATCCCTCATCTCACAGTCCGGATCGGTACGTTCATATTCAAAATTGAGTTTGGCCAATCCACTTTTGCAATTGCTGTTTTCAGGATCTACAAACCCTTCTATTCGCTCTAACCCTAAACTTGTAAACGCATAATTACAAATTAGCGGCATTGCTTCTTTCATTATTCCTTTTCCCCAAAACTCCGGAAGCAACCAAAAGCCTATTTCTGCTTTCGTTTTATCCATATCATTTAATCCTCCAGCTCCGTAAAACTGCTTTTTATCTTTAGACCAAATTGCCCACCAAATTCCAGTTTCCGTTTCTTCTAAATTCTTAAACCAATCCATTTGTTCTTTGGTTGCCTCTAAGGTATTAAAACTGACTCCGTAATACTTAATAACATCGGGGTGTGATAACCCATTGAAAACATTTTCTAAATCTGCATCAGTAAATTGACAAAGAAAGATTCGTTCTGTTTCTATTGTTGGGAATTTTTTCATTATAACATTCTTTATCTAGATAACGCTTTTATTAACTGAAATTATTCCTCTCCGTTTCTTTTGCCTCTTCTATAATTTCTTTCGGATAATTATAAAGCTCTAAAATTTTAATAGCATTTCGTGTTTTCAGTTTCCCATTTTTTAATTTATGATCAAAAAATAGCTCCTCTCTTTCTACAGTTTCACTAAAGTGAAACAGATCATAACCCTCCAGTAGTTCTGTCAATTCGATATCGTGTGTAGAAACAAAAACAATATTATTCCCTTTGTTTAAATAAGATAAAATAGCATTTCCTCCAGAAATTCGCTCAACAGTGTTGGTCCCTTTAAAGAGTTCATCAAACACAATTAAACAAGGAGAGTCATCTTTAGCATCTTTTATAATATTTTTAACTGATAAAACTTCTCCTAGATAATAGCTAGTGTTCTTCAATAAATCATCCGTAATTCTAATTGTTGAATAAATCTTAAAAAATGGAGCAGTGTACTCTTTTGCAAAACAAATATTAAGTGTTTGTGCAATTAGAGCGTTAATAGCTACACTTCTAATAAAGGTTGTTTTACCAGACATATTTGACCCTGTTAACAAAACACTTTTATCCTGTAAAGTCAAATTATTAGCAACACAATTCTCAATTAATGGGTGGATTAAGTCTTTGGTTTTAATCTCTTTGTTCTCTGTGAATTTTGGAGAGCATTGTTGTATTTCATCCTCCATTAAAGAGGCTGTAGATATTGCTGCATCAATCTCTCCAATAAACAAATACATCTTTTCAATACTCTTTTTCTTTGCAGTTATCGAATCAATAAAGCTGTAAAAAATAACATATTCAATGTTAAACGTAATTTTAACAAGCTCAGAAATTACCCATATTAAAAAGTAGAATTCACTGTCAAATTTCTTCTCGAACCGAATAAACTCAGTGCTAAATTTTATTGAACTAACATCTTTAATAAAGCTTAAATCTTTAAAATAAGATTGAACCATTTTAACTTTAATAAGTTTCTTACTTATTTTAAGTCCTTTTGAAAGTTGGTTAATTGAATTTAAATAATGTCCTATATCCGATTTGTTCTTGTAATGAAAAACTAAGTTTATTGAAAATATAGGAACAAGACCTATAAAAAGTACCGGGTAAATAAAACCTAAAACAATTAAGAGAATTGCACTTAAAGAAAGTAGATAAACTAGCCACAGTATTTTTGGTTTCTCAATTTGAGATCCATTAATTAATTCTTCTAAATCATATGCTTCAGGATTATTTAAAGCTGATAAAAGAATTTGAGCTTCTTCTCTCCCTTTTTTATTTTCTTGAAATGTCTTTGAAAAAGAATGAAATTTAAGAAGCTCTTTTTGAGTATTAATTACACGAATTTTGTTATACAAATATTGTTGTCCGACCTTAGAAGAAGTGCGATCAATAAACTTAAATACATCGTTAAAATCTAAATCTAAGCTGGTTTGATCCGAAATAATATGGAAGGCAGCCTCTTTGTGTTCATTCCTTCTAAAATACCTGCTAATATCTTCAAAATTGAAATGATCATCCTCTTTTTTATTTCCCCAATTCTTTCTGATTTCGGAAACAAGTTTTTTAAATCGTTTCTTCTTGTAAAAGTTATTGATAAGAAATAAAACAACTACTATTAATAATACGCCTAAAACCCACTGAAGCATCATCTCTATATTATCCCCCAACCCTTTTAGACTCTGTTTCTATACCTGTTTTACGCTTACGCGATTTTAGTTTCTGGTTTCCGAAATTATAACTTAAACTAAAACTTACAAACTGACTATCAAACCTCCCACTACCAATATTTTTTAAACCGTTAAATTCAGATGTTCCTCTCCACCCAAAATTTCTAAAAATATTATTTACTGCTAATCTAGCTTTTAACTTCTTCTTTAAGAAGTCTCTCTGTATTCCTGCATTTAAGTTCCAGTTGGCATCATATCTAAAAACTCCACCCCAAACGCCTGGCCCAGAATAGTAACCAGAAATTTCAGCTTTAAATCCTTTAGGCAATGTAAAAGTATGCTGCTGGTAGGTCATGTATCCAAAATTTTGAACATCAACTACAGCACCATTTCCGTAGTCTGCTTGGTTATCTAAATAAGTAGCACTTAAATTCATGTATACATCCCACCATTTTTTAATCTTAAAAGGAAGACTTGCGTTAAAACTGAACACTTCTTCAGTTGCTAAGTTATCCCAAGAAACAAAAGATGCTCTCGGATCAATATCATCTGGACCTATTAATCTGGTAATTTTATCTGCTGTTCTACTATAAGCTACTTTAAAATTGTACTTATAAGCAAGAGTATAGCCTAGCTCAAAATTATTTACGATTTCTGGTTGTAAAAACGGATTTCCTTTTCCTAAAGAAAGTTCACTTGTTTGAGTTCTAAAAGGGTTTAAAACATTGTAATCTGGCCGGTTAATTCTTCGTCCATAATTAAACGCTAAACTGTTCATTTTAGATACTTTATACGTTAATCCAGCACTTGGAAACCAACTTAAATAGCTCAACTCTACTGGTGGCTCTTGTTTAGAGGTTAAAAAAGGAGATAAGCTTCCTTTTGCTTCAGTTTGTTCTGCTCTTAAACCAGTAACCAAATTCCACTTTTTACCGAAAGCTCTAGAGTAACTCGCGTAACCAGCATAAACAGATTCATCATAATCAAAAATGTTAGAACGAGAATCATCCTGAATAGCCATATTATTTATATTCTCAGAATAAAGAAAAGTGTTGTTCGTATTAACTTTTCCAAATTTACCTCCAACACCTATTTTCCCTTTTCCTAAACTTCTTTCGTAATCCAATTTGGCGGTGTAAATCTCAATGTTAATCGGTGTATTAAAACTATTTGTTACCTGACTAACAATACTATCTTCACTCGTATTATAATAAATGTTAGGCTGCAGACTTGTATTTTTAGTCAAGTACTTTCCGTAATCTAAATCAAGGTTTAAGCTTTGCCCATTTTTATTATAAAATCGATAATTTATGTTGTACGTATTGTTTGTGTTTTCTGATTCTCCAAGGTTCTCTGCAATTAAAATACTGTCAATTTGAGAAACAGTGGTTACATCAGAAATTACAACTTTATTATAGCTTATTTCTTCGCCAGTCATGTTTCTACCACTTACCAAAAATCCTAACGTGTGATTTTTATTTAAAAAGAAATCGCTTCCAAGTCTATAGTTTAAACCCCCTCTATTATTTTGAGTATTGTCTATCTCCTGTTTATACAAACCATTTTGGCTGTTCTTAGATTTAATATTGTGGTAATTATCATTAACGCCATAACCAACAGAACCAAAAACGTTCATTTTTTTATTCCTGTAATTACCTGATCCGTTAACGTTATATCGTGTTAAATCTCCTTGCGTATAAGTAGAGCTTAATGATCCATTTGTTCCTATACTTTTATCTTTTTTCAATCTTATATCAACGATTCCTGCATTACCTTCAGCTTCATACTTTGCTCCAGGATTTGTAATAATTTCAATCCTATCAATTTGGTCTGCAGGTAAGTTCTTTAAATAATTACTTAAGTCATCTCCACTTAACGGAAGCTGTTTTCCATCAATATAAACACGAACTCCTGATCGCCCTAAAACATTAATATTATCATTGTTGTCTACAGAAACTGAAGGCGCTTTTCTTAATAAGGAAATAGCATCTGAACCAGTACTATTAATTGTTCCTTGCACATTAAAAACGGTTCGATCCGCTTTAACCTCAACCATTATTCGTTCTTCTACAACATTAAAGGCTTCTAATTCTGCCGCTTGAGGTGCAAAAGCCATATCTCCAAAATCTTTGTTTTCATTTTTTGAGATTTGAATGTCCGTTTTTACTAAATCTGGTAATCCAACAAAAGTTGCTTTTAAGAAATAGCTGCCTGCGTTTAACTCACGAATATTGAAAGCTCCGTTAGCATCAGTAACTCCAACTTTAACCATATTACTATCTGCAGAATTGTATAGTGCAACATTTACAAAAGGCATAGCCGCACCTTTATCATCAGACAATTTTCCTTTAATAGAAGATTGTGCAGATGCACCAAGAACAATAACGGATAAAATGAAAGTGAAAAGTAAACGCATAACTTAATTTCTTTACCGCAAAACTAAGCAGACTATTTATTTTTTAGATTAAATTATGACAAACGGTTCGTATAATCGTGTTGTATGAAAAAATAAGTGGGTGGGAGTAATTCTAGTACCGTCATTTCGAAAATTATAAACGTGAGAGCTATAATTTGAAGTAAAATATCTTAAACTAAAATTTAACCATTCGTTCAGTAATTATTTCATTACCAGAGCTAACTTTCACCAAATACAATCCTTTTGGTTGATTTTTTAGATTAACTTTTTCTTCTTGCTTATTGAGTGATTTACTATAAACCAGCTGCCCTGCAACATTGTAAATCTCCATTTTGGCTTTGCCTAACTCTTTTGTTGTTATTGAAAATTCTCCTGTATTAGGGTTTGGATATAACAGGAATGTTGAATTTTTAATGTTAAATGTTGAAATACCGACTACACTATCACAATCTACATAAACAGTTACATCTATTGTAGTGGTATCGCAAGGGGTATATTGTGATAAAGTATAGGTTGTGGTTACACTTGGTTTTGCCCAAGTTTGGGGGAGTGTTGGGTTGGTTAAACCATTGGTAGGAAACCAACTGTAAGTAGTTACTTCTGAGGTATCAGATAAATCTAAAAAAGTACTATCGATTATACCGTTACAAATAAAATGATTGCTATCAGATTTAAAAGCGGGTATTTCGTGTAATTGCACATCATCTAAATAATAACCGCCAAAAATACTCGTGCCTCCTAAACTTTGAATCGTAAGATCACTATCATGTTTAAAATTACCGATGGTTAAAAAAGACTCTCCTCCTTTAGCAATAAAACAACCATCAACCAATACCCAATTTGTTTTATCAACAATTGGTACTCCATTAGGAACTTGTACTTGTGGTATAGAATCTATTATTTGGCTTAAACCAGCTCCGTATACCGTATCCATGGATAAAAACGCACCTATTCCATCAGACGTATATTGGAAATCATCCGTGAAAGAGACCATTAGAGTAAGGTAATATCTAGAATCAGATAATAAAGTATCGAATAATTTTGTTTGTACATATTCTCTGAAATCAGAACCGAATGGCTCACTATAAGAAGCAAAAAACACATACCCATTTCCGTCAAAAGCCGGCTGTGAACCATAGACGTTAGAAGGAACGTTAAAATCTGGCAAGATACTACAACTATTAAATAAGTCAGGACTTTGAACACCCCACCAGCCTATTACCGTATCTATATCTGTGTAACTAAAATTGCAATTAGAAATAGCCTCAAACGAACCGTTGTTTACCAAATTTTGGCCTATAGAAATAGTAGACAAAAGACAACATGTAAAAAGGAGACAAACCCGTAAGGCTTTTCTACTTAACAATAGCAAACTTACCTGTATACTTAATTTCATCTTTAATTAATACGTTGTAAAAGTAGATTCCATTCTCTAATTCATTATCAAATATACGAATCGTTTTAC
>CAJWVX010000108.1 GCA_913048175.1 uncultured Flavobacteriales bacterium
ACTATTTTAGAGATTTAGAAAAAGAATTTCCAAACTTTAAATTTTACTTAGTATTATCTGATGCTGTAGAGGCTGATAACTGGGTGAATAAAAAAGATGTTAATGACCCTAGTGGAGATGGATTTAGTGGATTTGTTCATCAAGTGGTTATAGATGAATATTTATCTAAGCACGAAAACCCAGAAGATATTGAATTATATTTTTGTGGTCCTCCAATGATGAATGTTTGTGTTCAGAAAATGGGAGAAGATTTTGGCATGCCAGATGAGAACATCAGATTTGATGATTTTGGAGGGTAAGTTTTAAAAAATGTAAAATAATACATAAAAGCCTCAACATTGTTGGGGCTTTTTTGTGTAATTATGAATATGTAAAACGAAGTTTTACGAATATAGTTTAAAAAAGTGACCATTTATAGGAAAGATCTAACCGTTAAAAAAAAAAACGAAAGCATTATGAAAATAATAGCTTATAAAGATTAGATTAGACGATTGTTTAACTAATAATTTATGCTCTTTTTTAATATTAAAATGATATTTTCAAAACCAATAATTCAAATATTAGCACTAATCTGTAGTATTCTTCTTCTTAACCAGAATGTTAAATCTCAAGGCACAATTCCTACTGTTGGGAAAGATTTTTGGTTAGGATTTATGAATAACGCAGACGGACAAATTCCTAATACGGAATTACAATTGTTTATTTCTGGTAAAAATGCGACTTCTGGCACAGTATCATTGCCTTTGCAGGGATGGAGTACAACTTTTGTTATTACTCCTAACATTACTACTACAGTAACTATTCCAAATAATATTGCCGAGCACTTTTCAAATGATGTCGTTGATACTAGAGGGATTCATGTTGTTACTTTAGATACTGTTAGTCTATTTGCTATAAATCTTTCCGATTACTCATCTGATGGAACTAAGGTTTTTCCTGTAAAATCATTAGGAACTGATTATATAATTAGCTCATATACAGGCATTTCTGATTTTGGAGGATTTAAATCTGAATTCTTAATTGTAGCAACAGCTGATGGAACTGAAATTGAAATTATACCTAGTGTAAATACTCTGGGAGGTAATCCTGCAGGAGTGCCATATATTATAAACCTTGAGGAGGGTGAATCTTACCAAGTTTATGCGGCAAGTCATGCTAATGAATTAACTGGTACTAGGGTTAGAGCAACTGATCAAAGTGGAGATTGTAGACCATTTGCTGTTTTTGCAGGTTCTCAATGTACCAATATCCCTTCATGGTGTTCGGCATGTGATCATATTTATGATCAGATGTATCCAATAGAATTGTGGGGTTCAGAATATTATTTGGTTCCTTATTCAGGAACATCAGGGTATACCTATAAGATAATTGCAAGAGATAATGGAACAAATGTGACAATTGATAATGGAGCACCAATTGCTATGACTGCAGGTCAGTCAATAGAGTTTAATGCTGTCTCTGGCACTCACTATATCTCATCAAATAATCCAATTGCTGTAATTCAATATATGCAAGGTACAACTTGTTCTAATAGTGGTGATCCTGCTATGCTTGTTCTTAATGCTGATAATCAGAGAATAAATTCTGTAACTTTTAGTACAGTTACATCAACGATTATTAATCAACACAATTTGAATCTCATTGTTGAAACAACTGATGTAGGGACAGTTTTATTGGATAATGTTGTTATCCCTCCAGTAAACTATACTTCGTTTCCAAGTAATCCTACTAAGTCTTATGCTCAATTAACAATTGCACAAGGTAGTCATTCTTTGTTTGCTCCAAATGGTTTTACAGGTTATGCTTATGGAACAGGAAATGCTGAAAGTTATACTTATTCAATTGGATCTTTTGAGCCCGAACCTGAATTAGTTGTTGATTCTATTTTATGTAGTAGTGATACAATGGTCTTGGTTCCTAATCAAGGTATTTTTTCTCCAGTATGGACAACTTTTTCTGATACTAACACTGTTATTGGTACTGGAAGTTCTCTTATTTTAATTCCGCCAATTGTTAATGATGTGTACATTGTTACAGGAAATTCTTTTTCATCTGGATGTACACAAGAATTTTTATTTAGTGTTTCTGTACCAGATCCACCAATATTTACAATGAATACGAGTAACGATACAGTTTGTCGCTTTAATAATATTCAGATGGGTGTTACGCTATCTACTTTAGGTAACTATCAATATAATTGGACTCCAGCTTATTTATTTGATTTCCCAACTAATTCATCTCCTATACTAACAGCTGAAGAAAGTGGATGGGTATATGTTACTGTCTCTAGTATTGGCGGAGGTTGTTCTTCTGGTATAGATAGTGTTTATATCGAGGTTTTGGGTGGGGGAATTGCAGATTTAACGATTTCAACAGATATTTTAAATATATGTCTTCCTGATACTGCTCAATTATCTTTTGAAGTTCAAAAAGTAAGAGCTTACGAAGACTTTAATGGAGGTATTAATGCTGCTATTTGGGCATCTACTTCTGGTGCTATTACCTCAAACTTGTGTGGGGCGATTAATGGAGATGCACTTTATTTTAATGGTGCTGTTACAAGGATTGCTGAAACAACCGATTTTGATGTTTCCCTTGGAGGAAATATAAAGTTTTATATTAAAATTGCGAATGGAACAGCTCCATGTGATGATTCTGAATTTGGAGATGATGTTTTATTAGAATACTCTACAAATGGAGGGGCAACTTGGAATCTATTTTCTACCTTATTTGAATTTGCTTACCCAAACTTTACTTATTTGTCTGTTCCTATTCCTTTAGCAGCTCAGAGTGTTTCAACTAGATTTAGGTGGAGACAGCCAATTTTTGATGGTGCAGATTTGGATGTATGGATAATGGATAATGTTATAATTAATGCGATTGATAACTCTAATTTAAACTTCACATGGTCACCAACAAGTAGTTTGAGTAATTCAAATATTATTAACCCTCTTGCATTCCCTACAACATCTACATGGTATGTTATTGATATTAATGATGCTGGATGTAACTATTCGGATTCTGTATACATTGATGTAGATCCTGGGTTTACTTTAACAACTTCTAATGATACAGCCTTATGTGTTGTACAAGAAATTATACTTAATACAACACCTTCACAAGGAATAGGATATACTTATGTTTGGTCTCCTTCTACTTATGTTACTAATGCATTGGACGGTGACTTATCAGTTTTACCATTTTCAACAGCTACTTACTATGTAACTGTAACTTCTCTACAAGGTTGTATCCAAGATGATTCTGTTACTGTCTATTCAACAGGAATTCAAGTTATTCTTTCTGCTGATACATCAATTTGTTTAGGAGATATAGATACATTATCAGCTTTATTAAACTTGGCAAGTACAGACTTTATCTATCAATGGTTCGATCCAAATGGACTTTTATTAGGAGACTCTACTACTATTTATATTTCTCCAACTGTTTCTGGAAACTATACGTTTATTTTAATGGATACAGTTTCTATGTGTATGACTTCTGATAGCATATTTATAAATGTAGGGACTACTTTCCCTGTAATAACTTCTCCAGATAGTGTTTATTGCGGAACTCAGAATGTTGTTTTAAGCGCTACTCCGGGAATAGTTGGAAATTATACTTATCAATGGGAAGCTTCACCAGATTTGACTTCTTTAACTGATTCTGTTACAATAGCTCTATTATCTGGCAGTACATCTTATGTGGTTTCAGTAACTTCTAATGCAGGATGTACGATAACGGACACAATTTCTATTGTAGTATTAGGAGATGCAGGAGTTAATATTTTTGGTGATTCTTCCGTTTGCTTAGGTGATTCGGTTTATTTAACGGCATCAGTTATTAGTGAGATATCTGATTCTTTTGAGGATCCTGTTTGGAATCCTTCTCTTTGGGGAACTATTAGTGGAGGTGCATTAAATACTGATTGTGGTTCTATGACAGGAAATGCGTTACATTTTAATGGAAATAGTCGAAGTGCTGAAACCGTAGATTTAAATACATCAAATGGAGGTCAAGTAAATTTTGCTATTGTATTCGGATCCGGTGTCATCCCATGCGAAAATGCAGATAATGGTGAGGATGTTGTTTTAGAGTATTCGATTAATGGTGGTGTAAGCTGGACTAATATGGGGACCTATGATGAGGCAGTTTATACCTTATTTACTGCTGTTTCAGTAGCAATTCCTTTTTTGGCACAAACAACTGCTACTCGGTTTAAATGGACACAAATTAGCTTTTCGGGTACAGGAAATGATAATTGGGCTCTGGATGATGTTAGTATTGATATTAGTACTATAGGGAACTATATTTATGATTGGTATAGTCCATCAAATCAATTACTTTATCAAGGAAATGTTTTTGGTTTTGTGCCTGATTCATCTGGTACATATTCAGTTGTTGCATCTGATACTAATTCTGTCTGTCAACTTTTTAATGATCAATTTATTCAGGTTAATGAATTTGTTGTGAATGCTGGAAATGATACTTCCGTATGTTCAACATTAGGATATAATTTGCAAGGTTCTTCTGGAGCTTCTGTTACCGCAATTTCTTGGGAAAGTTTAAGTCTTTTAGATGATGGAAGTATTTATAATCCAACTATTTTAGTAGATTCAACGACTACGTATATTCTTTCTGTAAGTGAGGGAGGTTGCACTATTACTGATACAGTCCTTATTTCAAGTGTTGGATTAACACCTATATTTATTCCTAATGATACATTGATTTGTATTGGAGATTCTTTTGCTTTGGATTTAACCGGTGCTACATCCATTATTTGGAATCCAATAACTAACATTCTTAATTCAGCGAGTACTTCACCTAGCTTTATCCCCGTTGTTGCAACAAACTATTTGGCGAGCTATACTGATATTAATGGATGCTTAAATGAAGATTCAATTAATGTCTCTTTAAATGAATTACCCATAGTTACTTTACCATCTGATACAGTATTTTGCCCGGGTGAGACGTATTTGGTTCAAAGTGTTAGTAATATTTCAAGTCCAAGTTATTTATGGAACACAAATGAAATAACAGCAGACATAATTGTAGGAAGTGAAGGTGTTTATTGGATAGAAATAATTACAACTTGTGGATTTAGTCTAGATTCCATTGCGGTATCCTATTCGGATTCATTTTTTATTGACCTAGGAAGTGATACTTTTCTTTGTGTAAATGATAGTTTAAATCTTGTTCCAAATATTCCTTTAGGAGGAGGAATAACTTGGTTTGATGGATCTAACAATAACTTGTTTACAGTAAACTCTCCTACTAATGTTTCTGTTATTATACAGGATCTTAATGGTTGCCAAGTCAAAGATTCGATTAATGTAGACTATTTTGAAATTATACCATTTGATTTGGGACCTGATACTAGTCTATGTGTTGGTGAATTTGCTGTAATTGGAGATGTGAGTACTTTAGTTAATTCTTATTTATGGAGTACTAATGAATCTACAGCGCAAATTTCTATTTCTACAGCAGGTATTTACTCATTAAGTGTGATAGATGTCAATGGATGTCCAATGTCTGATTCAATTACTGTTAATTCTTTAATACTACCAATACCAACTATTATTGGACCAACTAGTTTTTGTGATTATGATCCAGTTTTATTTGTTGAGAATGGTGTTTTTCAAGAATATTTATGGAGTAACGGCAGTACGTCAGCTCTGATGCAACATCAGGGAAATATTAACTCAGTTTGGGTTAAAGTAACTGATGATAATGATTGTGTTGGATACGATACACTCATTACGAATGTAGTTAATAGTTTAGCTTTAAACTTGGGAGATGATATTGTTTTATGTGATGAAATTAGTGTAAATATTAATGCCAGCGTATCTCAAGCAGATACCTATTTATGGAGTACTTCTGAAACTAGCTCATCAATTGTTGTTGGACCAGGAATCTATATGGTAAAAGTTAATGTCGCTGATTGTGAAATGAGAGATACAATTATAGTTACAAAAAAAAATGTTTTATTTGATTTAGGTTTAGACTATACTATTTGTGATGATGACGTTATTGTTTTATATAATCCGATGATAGAAATCGATTCAATTATTTGGAATGATGGAACGAATACAGACTATTATACTTATACTAATTTTTTAAGTATGTATGATACAATCACTTTATCAGCAAAAGCCTATGGTTGTGGAATTGCAACTGATATTATTAATATTTATATTGAGGATTGCTCTTGCCCAGTTTTTGTGCCGAACACTTTTACTCCAAATAGGGATAAACAAAACAATGTATTTAAAATTTACAATGAGTGTACTTTAGAAGACTTCAGTTTTATGATTTATGACAGATGGGGAGAGCTTGTTTTCGCTTCTCAATCTTCTGATTTTCAATGGAATGGAAATTTCAAGTCAAGTGGTTCTGTTCAGACTGGAGTGTATGTATGGAAGATGAAATACCTTTTGGTTAATGAATCTGGAAAAAGTCTATCTAAGAATAAAACAGGTCATGTTAATGTGCTAAAGTAGATTTTTAATTTTATAGCTTCTTGATTTGAGGTCTATTGATGATATAAAAAATTTATTCAAAAAAAACAAAAGCCACACAAAAATATTAATTAATAAATAAGCATAATGAGTAAAGTAGCAGTAAAATTCTTCAACTAAACAAAAGATTTTGGATTTATATCTGAAGAAGGAACAGAAAAAGATCATTTCGTTCATGTGTCAGGTTTAATTGACGAAATTAAAGAAGGTGACGAAGTTGAATTCAATTTATAAGAAGGAAGAAAAGGATTAAACACAGTGAACGTAAAAGTTTCGTAAATAATTATATTATAAATAAGAAGCCTCTTAAACTAAGTTTAAGAGGCTTTTTTTGTTTAAAACAAGTTAATTACTTTTTAAAAGGGTACTATGATTTAAGCTCAGACTTTTTGTAATTTTACAATTTAATTTATATAGACTATGCAAACAGACGCAATAAGAGAAACAAATTTTAATTTCCCGGGTCAATCTAAGTATTACGAAGGAAAGGTAAGAGAGGTTTATACAATAAATGAAGAACTATTGGTAATGATTGTTTCAGATAGAATTTCTGCATTTGATGTAGTTTTACCTAAAGCAATTCCTTTTAAAGGACAAGTTTTAAATCAGATAGCTGCTAAATTTTTAAAGGCAACTGAAGATATCGTACAAAACTGGGTGTTGGATGTGCCAGATCCAAGTGTTACTATTGGTAAAATGTGTGAGCCATTTAAAGTAGAAATGGTTATTAGAGGCTATATGTCAGGTCATGCATGGAGAGAGTATAGAGACGGAAAGAGAATGTTGTGTGGTGTTGCAATGCCAGAAGGTATGAAGGAAAACGATAAGTTTCCAGAACCAATTTTAACACCAACAACTAAAGCTGATGTTGGACATGATGAAGATATTAGTAGAGAAGAAATTTTGGCTCAAGGGTTAGTTTCTGAAATTGACTATGTTGCATTAGAGGATTATACGAGAAAGATATTTCAAAGAGGAACAGAAATAGCTGCAGAAAAAGGATTGATTTTAGTGGATACTAAGTACGAATTTGGGAAAGTAGGTGAGGAGATTTACTTAATTGATGAAATTCATACACCAGACTCTTCCCGTTACTTTTATTCTGAAGGTTATCAAGCAAGACAAGATGCTGGAGAAAAGCAAAAGCAATTGTCTAAAGAGTTTGTTCGTGAGTGGTTAATTGAAAATGGTTTTCAAGGATTAGAAGGACAAGTAATTCCTGAAATGAGTGAAGAGTTTATTCAAGAAGTTTCTGAAAGATATATTGAATTATACGAGCACATTACAGGTGATAAATTTGTAAAGTCTGATGTTTCAGATGTACTAAAACGTGTAGAGGATAATATTATTAATGCGATAACAGAAAACGTAGAGTAATTTTTAAAGGAGAAGAACATCACTTCTCCTTTAAAATAACTTATTTATATGTATATACATCTAATGTTTTTGTATATATTTGTATTTTAGAATATATGTTATGAAATTAGAAGAAGAATTACAGCAAAATAAGTTTCAGTCAGAGCATCAAAAAGCAATTTTAAACATTTTATTTACTAGTAATTGGTTAGAGTCTGATTCTTCTCGGATATTAAAACCTTTAGGAATTAGTTCACAACAGTATAACGTTTTACGTATCTTAAAAGGACAAGGAGAAAGTGCAATATCTGTAAACGATATAATGAGTAGGATGATAGATAAAATGTCTAACGCGAGTAGGTTAGTAGAAAAGCTAAGGAAGAAAGAGTTAATTGAGCGTGTAATTTGCGAGCACGATAGGAGACAGGTAGATATTAGGATAACAAAAAAAGGTTTATTACTATTAAAAGAAGCAGATAGAGAAATGGGTCATTTTGGAGATATTATTTCAAAAATTACTGATAAAGAAGCAAAGGCTTTGAGTATGATCTTAGATAAAATCAGAGGATAAAAAAATTACTAAAATATGTGTGTATACATATAGTTTTATCCATTTATAAAAAAGTTATGTCAGTTCAAATTACATCAAAAGAAAAGCAAGCCAGCGGAGTTTTTGCTGATGGTGCTATTTTAGAAAATAAACCAATTGGTTTCCCTCAAGATGGAGGGGAGCAAAAACCTTTTTCAAATTTATTTTATTGGGCTAATGCTTGGTCAGATAATGGAGGTTTAATAGGTGAACACCCTCATGAAATGTTTGAGATTATGTCTTTTGTAATTGAGGGAGAAATTCAGCATTATGATAGTAAATTTGATAGGTGGCTTAGTTTAGAAAAAGGCGATGCCCAGATAATTCGTTCAGCAAGTGGAATATCACATGCTGAACGCTTAATGCCGGGAGGAAGAATGTTTCAGGTTTGGTTTGATCCAAACATTAAACAATCAATGCTAAAAGAGGCAACTTATGATGATTGTAAGTCAGCTGATATGAATTATTCTGAAGAAAATAATATTTCGATTAAGAATTATGTAGGAAATGGTGGACCAATACAAATGGATTCTGAAGGAATTGAAATAAAGGAAGTGACTCTCCAAAAAGGAAATCATAGTTTAACTTTAGATGAAAACAAAATTTATTCTTTGTATTTGTTAAATGGTGAAGCAAGTATTGATAGTGGAAATTTATTAGAACATGACTTTATTAAAATAGAAGATCAAAAAGAGTTAAATTTAGTTGTAAAATCAGAAACTAGATTTTTTGAAATAGTTGCTCCGAAACAACTGACATATAAAACATATAGAGAATTAGTTAATTATTAAAAGATAAAAAAATGGAAGTATTAGACGTAATAAAAGATAGATTTAGTCCTTATGAATATACGGACAAAGCAATTAGTAAAGAAGATCTAAATACCTTATTTGAGGCAGCTGGAAAAGCCGCTTCTGCATTTAATGAACAGCCTTGGCGATTTATTTATGCTTTAAGAGATGACGAGGATGCTTTTATGGCTATTCATGAATGTTTAGTTGATGGAAATAAGGGTTGGACTGCTAACTTACCTGTATTAATGATTTCTGTTGTGAGAGAGAATTTCGAAAAAAATGGAAATCCAAACGGAACAGCAGAACATGATTTAGGATTAGCTGTTGGAAATCTTTCAGTTCAGGCACAAGCTATGGGAATTAACCTCCATCAAATGGGTGGTATTATCCCTCAAAATGCGATTGATAAATTAAACATTCCTGAAGGTTATAAGCCTCTTACAGCTATTGCATTAGGTTATTATGAGGGTGATTCTGGAGTAAAAGAAAGAAAGCCTGTTAGTGAGTTTGCTTTCAACGGATCATGGAAGTAAAGCATTACATTTAACTAAAATTTAAAATTATGGACTTACCAAAAAGAGCTTGAGATACAACCGTTGCAGTAGAATTAGAATATGGGGGAATGTATATCTGATATAGTTTAGGTTTATCTAAAATAAAATCATTTTGTGATAGTAAAGATGCTTTTAAAGGGTTTAGACTTGATAGTTAAAAAGGCTGAATTATCGAAAAAAAACTTCTTAGCTGAAATGAAACTAAAAATGGACCATTCTGGGATGATTCGCATAAGGCTTAATTTAGATTGGCTAATATTTCTTCTTTAGACGTTGTGTTTGGGTAAAATTGTAAAATTTTATCCAGCACTTCGTCAACTATTGTATCCGGACAAGATGCTCCACTGGTTAAAATTATTCGAGTTACCTCCTTATCTTTAGGTAAGTAGTTTTTTGAGGTTAAGTTCTTTTTATTGTGAAAATCAAAATGATTTAAAGCTACATTACTTTCAATTGCTTTAGAAGAATTAATAAAATAGGTAGGTAGTTTCTCCTCACACAACTCTACAATATGAGAAGTGTTAGAACTATTATATCCGCCAACAACAATTGCTAAATCAGCCTCCTCTTTTAATAATCCGATAGTAGCCTGCTGGTTATCATTTGTTGCATAACAGAGCGTATCTCTTGTATCAGCAAAATGATCTTTATAGTTTTCTAAACCAAACTTTTTAATCATTGTTGTTTTTAGGAAATCAGCAATCTCTTGAGTCTCTGTTGCAAGCATTGTAGTTTGGTTAATAACCCCAATTTTTGATAAGTGTTTTTCTATATCAAATTTATCAGAATATTTTCCTGTGAAAATTTCTTTAAAATCTGCTTTGGATTTTTTACCCAAAATTATATCTTCTAAAATTTGAGCTTCGTTAATGTCTTTAATAATAATTGAAGGAGCATTATTTTCGCTATGAGAAAAAGTAGCTATAGTTTCTTCATGATTATGTTTTCCGTGAATAATAATGGTATGCTGAGTTGCTCCTAATTTTTCAGATTGTTTCCAAACACGTTCAACAAAAGGACAAGTGGTATTGTATTTTTGTATTTCAATACCCATATTTGTTAACCTTTTTTCAATAGCTATTGTAGTTCCGAATGCTGGAATAATTACGACATCTTCTTTGGTTAATTCATCCCAGTCAATAAAATGATTTCCTTCAGTATCCATAATAAATTCGATGCCTTTGGCTTTTAAATCATCATTTACAACTGGATTGTGTATCATTTGGCTTAGTAAGTATATGTTCTTACCTGGATTTTCTTCAACAGCTTTATAAGCTATTTCTATTGCATTTTCAACCCCGTAACAGAATCCAAAATGCCGAGCAATCAAAAATTGAACAGATCCAAAATCTAATAATGTAGGGGTAAAATCCTTTTTTCTTGGATCTGTAACTTTTCTTAGCTCTTTAATAGTTGAAATAAAAGAACTTTTATAGTATGTTGGAATATCAAATTTTTTCATAGTAGTAGCAAATTTATGTTTTGATTTTACAATAAACTACATCTATAAAGTTTTTATTAGGTAGGAGTGTTTTAAAGGCTTGATATCCTTTGTATTTAAATAGATTAAACCTATTTTTGTATTCCTTAAAAAAGGAAACCCATAAATCAGCTATGGATTTACTAATAATCTCTCGTTATTGCTGAATAAGAGCGAGATACAAAGAATAAATAATGGCAGAAAAGAAAGAAGATGCTTTAGCTAAAAAAGCTCCAGTAACAGATGCAGCTCCTAAAGCAGAAGCTCCAAAAGTAGAAAAAGTTGAAGAGATTACTAATACAGAAGCGAAATCTGATACAGTAGTTCAATCTCCTAAGAAAAAAGGTGATGTTAATCCATTGGCTGATTTCGATTGGGATAAAATTGGAAAATACGAAGATGGTTATACTGCTGAAGAGCAGAAAAAAATGGAAGATGTTTATGATGAAACATTAGTTTCTATCCATGACCAACAAGTATTAGACGGAACTGTTGTAAGAAAAACAAACAGAGATGTTGTAATTAACATTGGGTATAAATCAGAAGCAGTAATTACTATTTCTGAATTTAGATACAATCCTGATTTAAAAGAAGGTGATGCTGTTGAAGTATTTGTAGTATCTCAAGAAGATAGAAATGGACAGTTAATTTTATCTCACAGTAAAGCAAGAGCTTTAAGAGCTTGGGATAAAGTAAATGAAGTTTTAGAAACTCAAGAAATTATTAAAGGTTATGTTAAGTGCAGAACTAAAGGTGGTTTAATTGTAGATGTATTCGGAATTGAAGCATTCTTACCAGGTTCTCAAATTGATGTTAAACCAATTAGAGATTACGATGTTTACGTTGATAAAACAATGGAATTCAAAGTAGTTAAGATTAACAAAGAATTCAAGAATATTGTAGTTTCTCACAAAGCATTAATTGAAGCTGAATTAGAACAACAAAAAGCGAAGATCATTTCTAAATTAGAAATTGGACAAGTATTAGAAGGTACTGTTAAAAACA
>CAJWVX010000109.1 GCA_913048175.1 uncultured Flavobacteriales bacterium
GGAGTAACAATTCCTTCCCCATCATTGAATCCATTACAACTTACATTACTTTGAGACATTGCTAATGATAATGATGAGGCTGGTTCCGAAATAGAAACTGTAGAGGTGTCAACACATCCATTTCCATCAGTTACAGTAACGGTGTAATTACCAACAGTTAATCCAATGCCTAAAGAATCACTTCCCCCTATTGGTGACCAAGAATATGTGAAATTTGGAGTTCCTCCTACTACGCTAACAGTAGCCGTACCATCATTTCCTGCAAAACAAGATACATCAGTAAATGTATTGATAGACGCAACGAAAGAAGGTGTAGCATTTGGCACAACAATAGTCGCTGAATCAACACAATTATTAGTATCTGTAACTACAACACTATATGTTCCTGCTAATATATTTGAGACACTTGATGAAGTTTCTCCAGTTGACCATAAATAAGAATATCCTGGAACTCCACCAGAAGCATTCGCATTAATTGTTCCATTAGAAAGACCACAAGTTGCATTAGTAAAAGTTGGTGAAAGAGTTAAATCTGATGGTTCAATAATGGTAAACGTTTGAACCAATGTACAATTATTTGTATCTTTTATTGAAACTGAATGTATACCTGCTTGTAAATTAAAATCTGAACTATTTGTTCCTCCAGAGGGAGTCCAAATATAAGAATATCCAGGAGTTCCTCCTGCAACTGCAACTGATGCAGAGCCGTTATTCCCTCCAAAACATAACATATCTATTTGGGATGGAGTAGCACTTAAAGAGTCTGATGGTTCATTAATGACCACATTTGCAATAGCAGAACAACCTAAAGAATCTTTTACCGTTACAGTATAATTACCACTAACTAAACCTATTGCAGTTGGAGCATTTCCTGCTGCAGGAACCCAAGTAAAAGTATATCCGGGAGACCCACCATTCACATTTACGGTTGCCTGACCATCGTTTCCTCCCTTACAACTTACAGGAACAATATTTGAAATTGAAGTTGTTAATACCGTTGGTTCGCTTATAACAATTGAAATTGATGTATCACAAAGGTTGTTATCTGTTATTGTTACAACATGCGTTCCTTGTGACAATCCTATTTCTGTTGAATCTGTGCCTACTGAAGAAGACCATGAATAAGTGTAAGGACCAACACCTCCAAAAGGAGTTACAGAAGCTGACCCATCACTTCCAAAAAAACAGGAAACATCGTTGTAAACATAAGTTCCTGTTAGAGCTTGTGGCTGAGTGACAACAAATGTATCTTGAGTTACACAGCCATTACCATCAACTACATCTAATGTATATGTTCCATCAGGAATATTGGTAGCTGAATTCCCCGTTTGAACTGGTGCGGTGTTCCAAGTATAAGAATATGCTGGAGTCACCCCCGCAGTAGATACTGTTGCACTTCCAGAAGCCCCTCCATAACATAATGCATTTATAGGTGTAATTGTATTTACACCTTCAAAATCCACAAAATAAATTTCCACGGTATCCAAACCTGCTGGACAGGAACCTGTTCCTGTATTAGTTAAATAAAGTGTTGCTAAACCTGCAGAAATTTCTGCCGCAGTTGGAAAATAAATGGCATTCAGATCGGTGTTATTAGGACTAAAAACATTAGATCCACCAGACCAAGCGACACCAGTACCTCCTAATTGAGAGCCTGCCAATTGAACAGAATTTTCTATTTTACAAATAATCTGATCTGGACCAGCACTTGCAGAAATAGTTCCTGGGATTTGAGTTACTACTTGTGATACGGCTGTAGGTGGACAACCAGTTATATTACTAATTACAACAGTATAAGTTCCTGCACCAACAAATATAGATTGTGTCGTATCTAAAGTATTCCATTGATAATTGAATGGAGGCACCCCCCCTGTAGTATTAACAGTTAAAGTTATACCAGTATCACCAGGGCAAATTATAGCTGGGTCAGGTGTGATATCTGCCACCAAAGTTGTGTCACAAATAAAGGGACAATTTGAGTGAGTTATTGTTCCGGGACCAAAAGATACTGCTCCAGCTGTTGAGAGCATTCTTCCAACAACATCACAACTAGCACCTGCTGAAACTGCAGCATTATTAGTCAACATTGTTCCTTTCATTATTGTTGATGCACCTAGGGAAACAGCACCTTCTGCTACCCAATAAACATTACAGTATCTTGCCCCATTTATTAAAACAACAGATGAAGAAGCTCCAGTTGCAAATGCTCCTCCAAACCTAAAAATAAATACTGCGTTAGTATCCCCTAAACCATCCAAGGTAAGTACTCCGGCTAAAGAACCAGCTCCAGCTACAGTATAGACTCCAGCGGTAAGAGTTTCATTACTACCAAAAGCAGGAGTGTGAGTAGAGTTTGTTGCTGGTATTGTCACTAACTGATTATAAGCTGTAGCTAAATCTGTTTTAGCTTGAGCCGTTACAGCATCAGCATTGTATATAGTTCCATTTACAATTGTTGGAAGTCCAAAACCAGAAATAGCACCAAGATCTGAACCTATGTCACCAGTAAAAGTAGACACCCCAGAGTTAGACAAAGCTCCATTACTTGTAAAGAGAACAAAATCGATTGTTGAACCAAACCCGAAACTACAACATGAGGTATCTGCCGGTGGAGATGGAGGTGGGCTCACACAATCAGGAATACTTATTACTCCAGGTCCAAAAGCTATTGCACCAATTGTAGAAAGCATTCTTCCTTCAATGCTGCATCCAGAAGCTGCTGAAGCTGCTGCATTATTAGCCAAAAAAGTACCTTTCGTCATTGAGTTTGCAGCTACGGTAATAGCACCTTCTGCAACCCAATATATATTACAATATCTTGCGTCATTTGTTAATACAACAGATGAAGAAGCACCGACTGTAAATGCCCCTCCAAACCTAAAGATAAATACTGCGTTAGTGTCTCCTAAACCATCCAAAGTAAGGACTCCAGCTGTAGAACCAGCACCAGCAACAGTATAGACTCCAGCCGTAAGAGTTTCACTACCAAATGCTGGTGCATGAGTATTATTAGTTACTGGCTCTGCTATTAACTGAGTATAAGCTGAAGCTAAATCTATTTTAGCTTGAGCTGTTACACCATCCGCAGTATATTCAGTTCCAACTAAAACTGATGGAGCTCCAAAACCAGAAATAGCACCAACATCTGAACCTATGTCACCTAAAACATTAGAAACTCCAGTATTAGAAACTGCTCCACTACCAGTAAAGAGGACAAAATTAGAAACAGTTCCAAGATTAATTTGTCCAAAAGTTAATAATGGAAACATTAACAAAACTGTAATTATCCGATATATTTTAATCGTTTTTTTTATCATATTAAATTTCACTTAAGTACTTATAATCAACACTTTATTATACAACTACAACAGTAATCACAATATATTTGAACAGTAGAAATGATCGACAACTCATGATGTTGACCTATATAATCCATATGAAATATAGTGACTTTTGGGCTGTATTTATTACATACTCCACTATGAAACCTAATTAAGGGAATCGATAAGATTGACATATGTTTTAATAATTTCAAAATAGTATCATTTCATTTTTTCTAAATCTTTTTGCAACTTCATTATTGCCTGTATCTGAAGTAATTCCGTCTTTGATAATTTCTCAGGGTTATTAGTTCCAATTTCCAAAAACTCATCAATTAGTAAGTTTAATATTCCTTTAATTTCATCAATAGTAAGAGCTTCCTTTTTACTAGGAATAGGAAGGTTTTCAGAAAATTTAGCTATAGCACCTTTCTTTTTTAAATTAGAAGATATCGTATATCCTAAAGTTATTTCATGACTTAATCCTGCATTAATATGTGAGTTAACACTCGAAAAATCATAAACATATCTCAGTTTAAACGAATTTATTTTTATACCTGAATGAAAACCAATTGCATAATTATTACGATAGCCTGCACCAATCATAAATATATTTTTATAATGAATCAGAGCATTAACATCAAATTGTAACGGAACATTTTGTGAATATCTGACGAGTACAACTGGTTGAAATTTAATGTTTTTTGAAGGGATAGCTTTAATTATATAAGAAGCTTGTCCAATAAAATATCTAGCATTTTTAACTAATGAGTTCTCGCTTTTTTGAGCACCCTCAATTAGTTGTGGCAAACTTAATCCTATTGTTAATTTATCTAACAAATGATACTCTATACCAAGTGAAGCATCAAAAAATGTCTCAGAGGTTGTGCCCTGATTGAGCAAAGGGTCATCAACATCTCTAACAGTAGACTCTCCTAATCTTAATAGTCTATTTTGAATATCCAAACCAACACCAAAGCTTAAACTTGCCTTTTTATTTAATTTAGCATGGTAAGCATATTTTACCGAACCTGTTAAAACATTAAATAAACCTCTTTGATCATTTTGAAAACTAATTCCTAAACCTGAATTGATGTTTTTTAAAGGTGCAGACATCGTAAAAAGTTGACTAACTGGAGAACCTTTAAAGCCACTCCATTGTGTTCGATGATGTAAAAACAAATCAATTTCACCACTACAACCTGCATTTGATGGGTTATAAACTAATGGGTTACTCGTATAACTTGAATAGAAAGGTAGCTCCTGACCAACAACTAAGATTGGACTAGAACTTACTACTATAACAAATATATACTTTAAAATTCTCATTAATTATTCTGAAACTATGGTTACAAATCCTTTTTCAACTTTCGATTCTGTATCTATTTCTACGATATAATAATAAGTACCATCTGGAAGTTGCTTCCCATTAAAGGTCCCTTGCCAACTATTATCATAATCTGATGATTCAAAAACTAAATTTCCTGTTGTGTTAAAAACCAAAACTTTAGTTTTTGGATAATTTTCAATTTCTAGTATATTCCAGGTATCATTAAATCCATCACCATTGGCAGTTATTAAATCAGTAATGGTAAGATCAGAGACTCTAGGTTCAGAAATTATCACCTCAACAGTTACGCTATCGTTATAAATACATCCATTTCCATCAACAATAGAAACCAAATAACTAGTTGTAACTATAGGTGTTGCAACAGTCACATTATTAGTAGAGGTACTCAAACTTCCGCTTGGTGACCAAATATAAGAAGATCCTCCAAAAGCTGAAATAGTTGCTGAACTCCCTAACTCAACCGTAATATCATTACTTGTACCAACATTATAAGGAAATAAATCTATTACAATTATATTGGTTGTATCCGTAAGGCAACTTCCACTTTTAATAAAAGTCTTATATTTAGTTTGACTTATAATATTCGTATACTCAAGAGTATCCAACACAACTCCAAGAGGACTCCAATTGCTTCCGTTATCTATACTTGACTCCCACCCCGTAACACTTCCTTGTTTACCATCCACATAAATAAATCCTGAAGAATTGTAACAAACAGTGTTATCCGAAAGTAGTGATCCTGAAATAGTAGGACTATCAACCGTAACTAAATATTGTGAAGTATCATTTGGACAAGTTCCATTTGTTGCTACAACTTGATATAAAGATGATTGAGTAATATTCGTAAAAATCTGTGTAACACTAGTATTGCCCAACAAAGTCCATGATGCTCCACCATCAACAGAGACTCCCCAATTTAAAACAGATCCATTCAACCCATTAATAACTAACGAATCTTCATTAGCTGAAGCACATACATTAGAAGGCCCAAATATAATACCTGCATCAACAATCGATGCAACAGAAATTATCGCTGTATCAGAATATAATTGGCCGCAAGCACCACTACTAATAAGTACACGATATAAAGTTGTTGTTATTAAATTACTGTAATTAATACTATCTGAAATGTTTCCAATTGATGTCCATGAGGTTCCGTTATCAATAGAATTTTGCCATTCAATAATTGTTCCAATTTGTCCTGATAAATTTATAGTCCCAGCATTCGAATTTTCACATACTGAAGCATTAGCAGACAATTCTCCGCCAACTGGTAAAGGATCTACTTGAACTATCGCAATAGAAGAAGTATCTTCATTACAATCACTTAACAAGGCTTTATACCATGTTTCTTGTGTTAAATTTAAATAGGTCATAAAAGTGTCAGTGTTAGCGATTGAAGACCATGAAGTTCCTGAATTAATTGAAATTTGCCATTCGGATATAACTCCTGAATGACCACCCAAATGTATTGTATCTGAATTAAATCCTAAACATTCTACCTGACTTGCTGGAGTCAATGCACCACCTAATGCTCCTGATAAAACCGTAACATCAATAGTATCTGAATATAATAAAGCACATGATCCATTTTGAACTATTGCTCTATACAAGTAAGTTGAAGGTTGATTAACATAATTATACGTATTTGAAGTACTTCCTAATCCAGTCCAAATGCTACCCCCATTAGAAGAATATTCCCAATCTAAAATAACACCTCTTTCTCCAGACAATGTTAATGTACCTAAGTTTGTAGGTGAACAAAGAGTTGCTGCACCAGCTATAGTTCCCGGAATAGTCAATGAATCAATACTCAAAACAGCAATGGAAGAAGTGTCTGAGGGACAGAATCCATTAGTAACAACAGACCTATACCATGTTTCCTGAGAAATATTCGTATAAATCTCTACATTTGTAATATTTACAATATTATTCCAATTTAAACCATTATTAATAGAAGATTGCCAGTATTGAACATCACCAATAAAAGAATTCAAATTTATTATCCCACTATTATTCCCAGAACATACAGATTGACTTGCTGAAACTGTTCCACCATAAGAAAGTGTATCTGATACTACAAAATTGTTGTTGAGAGTATCGTTTCCATTATCAATATCACCTAGAAGATTGGTGTAAAATTTAAAATTATAGTTGTTAGCTATTGAAAGATCAACAGTTGTGGTAAAAGTGTATGAAAATGAAGATGTTGCTGCAAATGGAGTTAAAGTAATCAACTCAGTTACTAGAACACCGCCATCAATTTCATAACTAACTTCAAAAGAACCACTATAAGATCCTCCAAAATTAAATATTACAACTGTAACAAATTCGTTATTGGAAAGTTCACAACCAGAATTTGGGCTGGAAGATGATAGTATCCCAATATTTTGAGACGAAACACTATAAGTTATACAACTCAGTAGAAGTAAAACTATCAATTTTATTGATTTAATATTTAAATAAAATCTATTATCCATCTTGTGCTTATTTATTTCAAAGTCAATAGACATAGTTAAATAAAATGAAAACCGTAGCCATTTTAATGACTTGATATATAAATTAAATTTAATGAAATAAAATAAAATACGGACTACCTAAAAGCCCAATAGGTAATCAGTTTAGTCCATACTTACTTTTGGAAATAACTACATTAATAGTAGTATAAAAAACTAAAAAAACTCTGTTGGAGTTGATTAAATCATTCCTTTTAGAATTACAAGTCGTAACTTTTATTCATTGAAAAATAATACTGCATTAAAGACAATAAATCTTTTATGACAAGTGGTTTAGAAAGGCATTCATTACATCCGTATTCAAGTGCTTTTTCTCTAAAACTATCAAATGCATGTGCTGTTTGGGCAATTATAATAACATCTTTGTTAAATTTCCGTATCTTCTTAGTAGCCTCATATCCGTCCATCACAGACATCTTCATATCCATCAGAATCAAATCAATATCTAAATTGTTACGACAAACTGCAATAGCTTCAAGTCCATTTTTAGCATGAATAATATCTCTACTTAAATCTTTAAGCCTTATACTTAGAAGTAAATCAGATATTTCATCGTCTTCAACAATTAGTATCTTCAAATTTTTATTTTTATAACTAATAGGTCCAAAAATATCAATAGATGTATTAACAATATTACCTTTCGCTATCTTCACATTAGAAAGGTACGGTACTGTAAAGTAAAAAATTGATCCTTTGCTCTTTTCGCTTTCAACTCTAATTTTTCCACCAAGCATCTCTATATATGCTTTTGAAATAGACAAACCAAAACCAGATACCTCACATGAGTGAATATCAGAAATATCAGCCTGAATAAATCGATCAAAAATTGATATTTCTCTACCTTTATCAATACCTATTCCAGTATCTTTAACATAAAATTCGAGGTACTCCCCTTTTTCAATATAGCCAACTTCAATTATACCTACTTGAGTGAACTTGATAGCATTTTCAACTAGGTTCATTAATATAGCATGTATTTTTTCTCGATCTGTTTCAATGATCGCCAGATGGTCAGGCAATTGATTTTTCATAAGAAATTGAAGACCTTTAGCTTCTACTTCCAACTTAAAGAAAGTATGAATATATTCAATTATTTCATTAACACTGAATTCACTAATATCAACCCTCATTAAACCGGATCCAATTTTCGAAATACTAATAATACCATTGATAGTATTTAGCATACGATAACCACTTTTCTCAATAACTCGAATATATTCACGTTGCTTCTCAGTAGATAGGTTTGGACTTTTAAGTAATTCAGAGAAACCAAGAATCCCATTCATAGGTGTCCGGATTTCATGACTTATATTTGCTAAAAAAGCAGATTTTATCCAACCACTTTCTTCCGCTTTTTCTTTTGCAATAAATAAATCTAATTCAAGCTTCTCTTTTTCGTTATTTTGAAAAGCAAGTTCATTATTTGCAATAACCAACTCAATAGCACGCTTATCTATTTCATTGTTTTGAAACGCAAGTTTTTTGTTAGCAATAACTAATTCTGAAACTCTTTTATCTTTTTCATCATTTTGAAAAGCAAGTTTATCGTTAGAAATAACTAAATTTTCTGTACATTTTTCGTATTCATCGTTTTGTAACGTAAGCTGCTCAATAGAATTTGTATCTGTTGTTATATCATCGATAATCATTACAAATTTATTATTTCCTTGAGAAAATACATTTACATGAAAATATTTCTTTTTATCCTGATCAAAGTATGTAAACTGAATTGGTGTTTCATCTAATACAACAGATCCTATTTTAGCAATCCAAGAATTTTTAACATCAGGAATAATCTCTTTGACTGTTAAACCAATAGTAGATTCTTTGCATCTGTTTGATTGTTTTTCAAATACTGAATTTACTAAGAGATATCGATAATCAAAAGGTTTCCCATTTTCATCGACAATAAGATCACAATAAGCAACACCCCAGATCATTCCATCAAATATTTGAAAGAATAATAGGTCATTTACGTTCTTACTATTTTTATCTGCGCAATGCTCTGAATTCATGATAGATCCTTTATTTATAGTGCTCTTTAAAAAAAATAAAAGACTATGTATGAAATGTACATAAATAAAAGAAGAAAAATAACTAATAAGTCAATAAACTAATCGTTTTCATCCAACCTGAATTTTGAGGGTGACTTCCCATAATAAGACTTAAAAGATCTATTAAATGTCGTAAGCGACTCAAAACCTACATCAGTAGCAATATTTGAAATTAAATTTTTTTTATCCTTAAGTAACTCCACAGATTTCTGGAGTTTTATTTTCATAAAATATTTAATTGGACTGACATTGTAAATCTCTGCAAATTTTCTTTTAAACGAAGACAAACTCATATTACACTGAATTGCTAATTGATTAACTGAAAGATTAGAATATATGTTATTATTTATTACCTCCTCAAACTTCATGAAATTTGGATTAAATAAAGAAGTTAAAAAATCAAGCTCAATTAGCATGCTATTTCCAAATCTCTCAATAATTCTAATATAATCTAACTGCTTTTCAACACTAAGACCTGGACTTTTAAGTAATTCAGAAAAACCAAGAATACCATTCATTGGAGCTCGAACCTCATGACTCATATTTGATAAAAAAACGGAACTTAACCAAGCACTTTCCTTTGCTTTTTTTTTAAAAGCAATCAATTCTAACCTAATCTTTTCATTTTCATAGTTTTGAGATTGTAATTTTTTATTTTCCACAACAAGTTTTGCTGTATGCTTCTTTTTTTCAATATTAATAAATTCGAGTTCTTTGTTAACTAGCACTAATTCTAGTTCGTGTTTTTCTTTTACAGTATTTTGATATTTAAGCTCTTTATTAAGAATTAGCAATTCTTCTCTCCATTTTTCTTTTTCCTTATTTTGAAATGAAAGTTCTTCAATAGAAATTATTTCTTTTGTGATATCATCAAAAGTCATTACAAAATTGTATAAACCTTGCATAAATATTTTTACTCGATAATACTTTTTAACATTAGTATTAAAATAGGTGAAATTAACAGGTCTATTGGCATGAACAGCACTAAATATTTTATCTATCCAATATTTTTCAACAGTAGGATCTACTTCTTTAATAGTCTTACCTAAAGTAGAATCAATATCTCTATTCATTAAAATTTCAAGTGCATTATTTATTATAAGAAATCTATAATCATTAGGCATACATTCGTTATCAAATAAAATTTCACAGTAAGCAAAGCCATCATCTGCTCCATTAATTATTTTTTGGAATAAGACACTATTTAGATTCTCCTTCATTTATACTACTATTAGTCAAATTTAATAAATACATTCTTTGATACTGTTCGTAGTTAGCATTTGATATTTCGATAAAAATATTGGTCAGAAAAAATAATAATTGAATTACTAAAACACCTGGATCAGTTTATTCTAGATATACAGAAAATTATACATCCTACTTATAAATATTAGCTTTTTAAAACTCTGTTTATTAAAGTTAAATTTATCCACATGTTATAAAAGTATACTTCTTTTGATCATAATTTTAATAATATCACAATTAGTTAATAGATATTTTTTAATGAAAACTTACATTCTATGATTATATTAATATCTAAAAAAAGTTATTTCACACTTAATGATTTAGATAACTTTAATAATTTAATGTGTTAATAATCTAAATTTTATGATTATTTAATAAGTAATGGCTAAATTCTAATTACTATATTAAATAGTTTATTTTCAAAACTTAACCATGTTAGGGTTAATGATGATTAGAATTACCTTACAACCAATATTTATCTTACCGACAGAAAAATGATAGAATGGTCACTATATGAGGATATGACAACAAAAATTACAAATAAGAAAACCTAGATTGTAGCTAAATAAAATAGAAATATCGTTAAATATTTTATTTTTCAGTCTGATAGAAGTTTACAATATGCACCAAAAAAACAACTAAACTTTTCGAGATCTAGTAATATATTTGGAGGATAGACCTAGTTAAACAAATAATTTAGTCAATCTAAAAAAGGAAAAAACCGAATTTTTAACCCCTCTAAATTGTGCACTGAAATAATAAATTTTAATATATTCTGCAGCTGCGTTTGTAATTAAATAATTCAATATTAGGTCATAACAAATTTGTATAGACATGATAATGGTATTAAAAGATTTGAATTTAATGATGATGTAAATAATATGCTCGTAGTATTTGTAGGGACAGGAATAGGTGGAGCATTTATTTTCAATGGGAGTTTATATAGAGGCTCTTCATTTTATGCAGGTGAGATAGGCCATATACTCGTTTCGAATAAAGGAGAGTTCGGCAGTTCACCTAAAGATTCCACGTTTGAAAATACCGCCAGCAGAACAGCTATAGTTAAGTCTATTATAGCTGATATTAAAGACGACAAAAAAAATCCGTTACACGATGTTATAAAAACCAGAGGAAAAATCAAGAGTAAAGCACTTGCTCATGCTGTCGAATCAAATAATAAAATCGCTATTAAACATGTTAACAGAGCCTGTACGGCAATAGGAAGTGTGTTTGGCAGCATAACTACTTTAACTAATCTGGATACAATCGTTCTTGGAGGCGGAGTAGTGGAAGCGATGGGTGATTATGTGCTGCCTTTGATAGAAGAATCCTTTCATAATTCTGTTCTGCCGGAGCCCGGAAAGAATGTTAAATTGGTAGTGACAAAACTTGGGGATGACGCGGCGTTATATGGTGCTGTGGGACTATCGGATGAATTTATGAACTAATATTCAAAATTGGCTCTCAATTTTTTCGAGTTCTATTGTTTTTTCAGTCCACGAAGAATAGATAGTTTCAAGACTCCGTTTTATTCTATCATACTCTATGTTCTTTTTCCTGGACACATCTGGATTCTGATACACTTCAGTCTCAGATAGTTCAACTTCAAGCCGGGATTTTTCCGTTTCAAAGTTTTGTATCCTGTTTTCAAGTTCTGTGATATCATCTTTAAGATTTTTTGTCGCAGCAAATTTTAGCTGTCTTTTTTCCGCATCGTTTTTTTTCTGTTCCTTTTTTGACAAGGCCT
>CAJWVX010000110.1 GCA_913048175.1 uncultured Flavobacteriales bacterium
TTTTTACTTTTTCACCCCATTTTATTGTTTAAGAAAAAAGTATGAGTTTGCCCTGCTATTAAGGTGATCCAATTTTCACTTCAAATAATTACTTTAATGTTAACTCATTATGACTGTAAACAACTTGAGCTACAACAGTATTTTACAATACTGGCAATAGTAAAATTAGTAAGCATTTAATCTTATACTTCATTTGTAATTAAAATTACTTCTATCTTTTTTTTCAAAATTATCCAATCCTCATTTACAACAATTATATCCTTTTTAATCTCAGAATCTTGTTCCTCTATAGATAGCTTCTGAATACCTTTTATAGCTATAATTAATTGTTTGTCACCAATATAAATAATCTTATTTAGTAAAGAGTGTATGGTGCTGTAGGAATAATCTCCATTAATTATAAGTTCAATTTGGTACTCAATCTCAATAACTAAATTAGTAACTATTGTCAAAAAATCATTCTGGTTTTCTGATATATTTTCTAATTTACTTAAAAGTTTTTCTTCTTTTAAGAAATTACGTTTAACAACCTTACAAGGCAAATTTATATGGCTTGCAATAGCGTATAATAATTTGTTAAATTGAATTGGTTTTGTCAAATAATCATTCATCCCAGCATTAATACCTTCTTTTATTGCCTTAGTTGTTGCATTTGCCGAAAGACCAATAATGACGATGTGCGGATCTGTTTCTCTTATTTTTTTAGTAGCCTCTATACCGCTAATTTTAGGCATTCTAATATCCGTTAAGACAACATCATAATCTTTAAACATAATCTTTTCTATAAGATCTTTACCGTCATAAGCCTCATCAATATCTACATTGCTATTCCATTGCTTAAATTGAAGCATTATACTCTCCCTATTTAATTCGTGATCATCGGCAAATATTATTTTAATATTTTCAATCCCTTCCATTAAAATTAAATCCGATTCAGTAATTGTTTCTTCTAGTTCTTCAACAATTGGCAGTTTTAGTTCCATACTAAATGTACTGCCCTTTCCTTCTTCACTCTTAGCAATTATGGATCCCCTCATCAACTTTACAAGGTTTTTGGCAATAGACAAGCCTAAACCTGATCCACCATGTTTACGAGTAATTGAAACTTCTTCTTGAGTAAACTTTTCAAAAATAGCATCTATTCTCGTTTTAGAAATACCTAAACCAGTATCAATAACCTTAAAATTGATTACGGCATGTTCTTTATCTTTTCTAACTAAATCAACATTCAGTTCAACCTTTCCGTTATCTGTAAACTTTACAGCATTATTTAATAAGTTTAATAGAATTTGTCCAATTCTTGTAGGATCTCCGTTAAGGTATGATGGTATATCATCTGATATATTTAATTGGTAATCAATATTTTTAGATTTAATATCTAAAGAGTAAAAAACATTTTGAATAGTAACTTTAATATCAAAATCTATCAATTCAAGTTCCATTTTACCAGATTCGATTTTAGATATATCTAATATGTCGTTAATAATATTTAAAAGGTTGTTAGACGATAATAAAACTTTATTTAAATAATTTTTATTCTGGGGTATTCTTGCCTTTGCTATCAATAAATTAGTAAACCCTACAATAGCGTTTAAGGGAGTTCTAATTTCATGACTCATGTTAGCGATAAACTCATCTTTATGTAATGATCCTTTTATGATAGCATCATTTTGTTGCTCAATAATTTTTAAAGCTTCTTTCTTTGATTTATTTGAACGAAATAATAAGTAAAATAGTCCTGTTAAAAATAGGAGTATTAAGGTAATAGAAATAACAACATTCATAGAGTTTTTTAACTCATAATTTTTTTGGACCAACTGTTCTTCTTGAGCTATAATTTTCTTTTTTTGAATTGAAAGAATAGTATAGTTTTCATTAATGTCAAACTTTTGAGATTCTAGTTGCTCAAGGATAGCTGCCATTTTTTTAATATTTTCATTATCAATAAATGAATTTATTTTAATGTTTTCATTAAACTTATTTATAAGTTTTTTTTGTTCTAAAAGTTTTAAATTTAAAACAATTCTACTTCTGTTTTGATCCTTTATTTCCTCTTTTCCGTTAATTACATCTGCTTCTTTTTCACTTATTTCTTGCCCTAGATTCCAAATCCTTAATTCCTTTTCTTCAATTTCTTTATTCCTGTTTTTGAGTTCTTTATTCCTGTTTTTGAGTTCTTTATTTTTTTGACTTAACAGTTCTGCATATTTAGAAAAAGCACCCAAAACCTCTGTACTTTGTCCTCCAAAAACAAGCAGCTTAACTGAAGTAGTAAACCCTCTAACCTTTAAAATATCTGGGTTTAATTCAAACTGCACTTTTCTATTTTCTATATAAAAGTTAATCATATTAAAACTTGCATCATTACTATTACTACTAACAATAAGGCAATTGTCTCCAAGAAAATTATAGCGTGAAAATTTTCTAGAATAATTTTCTGACACAATTAATAAATCCGCTTGTTTAATACTAGAAATAGTATTGTAAGATGTTATCTTGAGTACTTTTCCTCTGATAACTATATTTTTTGATATTTTGGCAAGATTAGAGTAAATAGAAGGATCATTTAATACACCTATATTAAACTCATTAATACTCCCTTCGTTTGGCCAAATAATTTCTTCAATAAAATTTATTAAATATGATGCTTTAACAAACTCCTCCTCCTTCTCTTGAGCTATCAGAAAATTAAAGCTATACAATAGCAATACTAAAAAAAAAAAGAATTTACTAAAATTCATTAATCGTCAAATTTAATTAGTTTATCATTACTTTATGACTATTCATCATTAATAAATGTACAAAAAAAATATATTAAAATCTAATTTAATAAGCCGTTTTTTTAAAGAAATTAGTATTATTTTTATAATAAGCTGACAATCAATAGCAAGACTTTAACAATTTTTAGTCATCAATCAATACCTAAAGAAAATAGAACATTTATTGCAATTTCTCAATCTGAACTGCTAATAAACTCAAATCAACTTTTTCTATTGGATGCTTTGAGTTTGGTAATAGCTCAAACGTAGAGTTTTGTAATAAATCTTTAATTATAAGAGTTTCTTCCATTGTTACCATCTCATCATTATCTGCCAACAACAATTTACAAGGAGTTTTAATGCCTTTAAAATCTAGAAGACTAATTGGATTCGTTTGCCCCATTTCAAACATCATATCAGCTGTCTTAGATAAAAGAGTTCTCCAACCATCTTCACCATGTCGCTTTGATAATATCTTTGCGAATACAGGAACCTTAGCCTCAATACTATCAGGATTAAGCATTTTTACCTCTTTTTCTGCTATTTCTGAAGTCCATTTAAACTTAGTTCCTAAAGTGATAATTTGTGATACTTTATCAGGATGTTTTTTTGCCAAATTTAGGGCAATATAACCTCCCATGCTATATCCGAAAATAAAAACTTTACTCAAATTATTACTTAACAAATAGCTTAAGGTATCAGTTGTAAATTGTTCTATATCAAAAGACTCCCTAAACATTGTCCTCCCATGTCCAGAAAAGCTAAAGCTATAAATATTAAATTTTTTAGATAGCATTTTCTTTAAAGGATCTAACTGATCTTTAGCTCCAATTGCACCATGTAATAACAACAGATTATTCATCTATTAATTACGTTTTACCAATCTAACTTTAAAGGCTGAAGGCATCATTGTAAATGCCATAATCTCTTTAACATCCTCTTTAGGTGTTACCATTTCAAGTTTAAAATTCTTCATTAACATCGATAGCACTAACTTCATTTCTAACATAGCTAAATTCTTACCCGGACAGAATCTTGCCCCTGCACCAAAAGGGATATAAGCTCTAGTGTCATGTCCCATAGGACACTTGCCCTTTTCTTCTTTCATCCATCTTTCTGGAGTAAACTCAGTTGGATTAACAAAATTCTCTTCTTGAATTGCAGAGTAACGAGTCTCAATCATCAATTTTGCTCCTTTTTCAAATAAATAACCATTCACTTCTACATCTTCTAATGGTTCAAAAAGTAAAAGTGGAGCTACTGGCTTTAAACGCATAGTTTCTATCGCCACTGCCTCAGTATAAATTAATGAAGAATGCTCCTTGTAATTAGTTAGCCAACTGTTCTCTCCTAAAATAGAATTAGCTTCTTGATGCAATTTCTCTTGCACTTCTGGTTGGTCAGCCAATAAATACATTGTCCACGCCAATGTATGAGCAGTAGTATCTTCACCAGCCATTAATATTGTTAGTAAATTACCTCTAACATCGTCATCAGAAACATCCTCCTCCTCTTCTGCGGCAATCAATAAACTCTCCAGAAAGTTTCTAGGGTTTTCTTTTAACTCTGGCTGCGCAATTAAACGCTCTTTACCAATTAAAATTAATTCATCAATAAACTTGTTAATTTCTGTTGCAGCTTTATCAAAAACTTTATCACTTTTAGACTTTAAGTAACGCCAAATAGGTATTGGAGAATTAATTCTTTTAAAGATTGTTGGAAATATTTTTTCTAAATGATCTTGAATAACATCCCCATCTTCTTCAAGCGTATTCATCTTATATCCAAAAGCTAATGATGTAGTAACATCAACCGTAAAACGCAATAAATCTTGCTGTATATCGTATTCTGATTGAGAAGCTACCTTGTTCCATTTGTTTAATAAACGCTCTAAAGAGATCATAATCTCTGGATAAAAGCGCTCCTGATGCCTTACATCTAATCCTTTAGTTACAATTCTTCTGTGTGATTTCCACTTTTCTCCTTCAGCATTAAAAACTCCATTAAGTCCAGATTCAGTTAATACATCGTCCATCTTAGTCATTCGCCTATACCTGTGAGGCCTATCTTTGAGTATCTCTTGAGCAATATCAGGGTCAGTAATTATAGAAAACTTAGATGGCCCTAAAACAAGTTTATAGACACCTCCAAACTCATCAGCCCAATTTTCTAATTGAATATGCAAGCTATCTAATTCAACTTTATGAATACTGCCTATTATCGGAAGACCTTTAGGCCCTTTTAATTCCTTATACGTTATTGACATATTATTTTTTGATAAGCAAACTAAATAATTTAACCAAGCCTAAGGCGATTGCTCCTACAACTAATCCAACCATCAATTCGCCTAATAAGGATGGAATGTTATGAAGTAAATTATGAAGCATTTCAATATTATGAACATAGATACCTCCTGCCACTAACAACATAGCAACAGTTCCTATATATCCTAACGCTTTAATTACAATAGGAAGAGCTTGCACAAGGAAGTTGCCAATAAATTTCGACAAACTTTTTTCCTTATCACTTAACGAAATAAGTTTATAACCAATATCATCCATTCTTACAATTAGTGCAACAATACCGTAAACCCCAACAGTAGCAACAACAGCAACAAAAGAAACCACCAATACTTGTGTTGTAATGGGTTTTGCAACTACAGTTCCTAAAGCAATAATTATTATTTCAACAGATAAAATAAAATCTGTAACAATCGCAGATTTAATCTTCTTTTTTTCCTGAACCAAGACCTCCTCTTTAGCTATATTTAAGCTTTCAGTAGTTTCTTCTAAATGTTTATGAGGCACAATCATCTCATATATTTTTTCTGCACCCTCATATGCTAGATAAATTCCGCCTATTAATAAAGCCCAAATAACAGCCTTTGGTAAAAAAGCACTCAGCAAAAATGCTATAGGAAGTATGATAAGTTTATTTAAAAAAGAGCCCTTAGTTATTGCCCACAAAACAGGCAACTCTCTTGAGGAAAGAAAGCCTGAAGCTTTTTCTGCATTTACTGCTAGATCATCCCCTAAAATTCCAGCAGTTTTTTTTGTAGCAATCTTACCCATTACAGCTACATCATCCATCAGGACAGCAATATCATCGAAAAGTGCAAAAAATCCTGAAGCCATAATCAAAAAATGTTTCGTGTAAAAATAACTAAAGAATCTTTTGGTAAATTTCAGCTACACAATCAGTTTTTAACAATTTAGTTAATCCCGGATCAAGATAATTAACATCATGCTCTGCTGTTTTTTTATAACCAATACGAGTGTACCAACTATTTAGAAAAATTTTATCTGGATGTTTATAGTCTGTAGGAACCAATAATTCTAATTGCATTTTAGCCGCGCCCTTTTTTATCGCTTCATTTTCTGCAAATTTCACTAAAATAGAGCCTACTCCAATTCCTTTAAAAACAGGATTAGCCACTAACATCTTAAACTTAAACATTGAATCACTCATTGGCTCTAAATGAATACAGCCACAAATAGAATCTCCATTAACAGCTAATAGCAATTCTCTTTTAGCTATTATTTCTAAAAGTGCGGACTTAGTAATTCTCTGATGCTCATTTTTCCAAATATCACCTTCAGATTGAACATAAGCCTGATTTATCATAGAAATAAGAAAGCCAACTTGATTTTCATCAAGTTGGCTCGCTACAATTGTTTTTATTCTTTTCAACCTATTTTATTTTTCTCATTCTTAAGCTTGCAGGAGTTACCTCTAAATACTCATCAGCCTGAATGTATTCCATAGCTTCTTCTAAAGAGAAATCAACCTTAGGCGCAATCTTCATTGCCTCATCAGTTCCTGACTTACGCATATTTGTTAATTGCTTTCCTTTAACCAAGTTAATCTCTAAATCGTTATCTCTAGAATGCTCTCCAATAACCTGTCCTATATAAATAACAGCTCCTGGATCAACAAAAAATCTTCCTCTATCCTGTAATTTATTTAAAGCAAATGGAGTTACTTGTCCTGCTTCCATAGCGATAAAAGAACCTTTATTTCTTTCTGGAATATCTCCTTTATACAATCCAAACTCTCTAAAACGATGAGTCATAACAGCATTTCCTGCAGTAGCAGTTAACATATTATTTCTTAATCCGATTAATCCACGAGAAGGAACATCAAATTCTAAATGTTGTAAATCACCTTTTGGCTCCATTACTAACATATCACCTTTACGTTGAGTAACTAAATCAATTGCTTTTCCAGAATATTCTTCCGGTACGTCAATTACTAAAGTCTCATACGGCTCGTTTTTCTTTCCGTCAATTTCTTTAAAAATTACTTGTGGCTTACCAACTTGTAATTCATAACCTTCTCTTCGCATTGTTTCAATCAAAACAGACAAGTGAAGTACACCTCTACCAAATACAGTAAATTTATCTTCTGTATCAGTTGGCTCAACTTTTAATGCTAAATTCTTTTCTAACTCTTGATATAAACGATCTCTTAGGTGACGAGATGTTACAAATTTACCTTCTTTACCAAAAAATGGTGAGTTGTTAATTGTAAACAACATACTCATTGTTGGCTCATCAATAGAAATACGTGGTAATTCTTCTGGATTGTTAACATCAGCTAAAGTATCTCCAATTTCGAAATTCTCAATACCAACGATAGAACAAATATCACCAGCTCTTGCTTTTTTTACTTGCGTTTTTCCCATTCCTTCGAATACGAAAAGCTCTTTAATTCTAACTTTCTTTTGTACACCATCTTTTTTACAAAGGATGTAATCTTTGTTTTCTTCTAAATCTCCTCTAAAAATTCTTCCTACAGCAATTCTACCAACAAACTTAGAGTAATCTAAAGATGTAATTTGCATTTGAGGACTTCCTTCATTATATGGAGAAGGTGGTATTTCAGAAATAATTGTATCTAGTAATACAGTAATATCTGTTGTTACGTTTGTATGATCCAAACTCATCCAACCCTGCTTAGAAGAACCAAATACAGTTACAAAATCCAACTGATCTTCAGTAGCATCTAAACTAAACATTAAGTCAAATACAGCATCCTGAACTAAACCAGGAGTACAATTTTCTTTATCTACTTTATTTACAACAACTATAGGCTTTAAACCTAACTCTATTGCTTTACCTAATACAAAACGTGTTTGAGGCATTGCACCTTCAAAAGCATCAACTAATAGCACAACACCATCAGCCATCTTTAATACACGCTCTACTTCACCACCAAAATCAGCGTGACCAGGAGTATCAATTACATTAATTTTAACATCTTTATAATTAACAGAAACGTTTTTAGAAAGAATAGTAATCCCTCTCTCACGCTCTAAATCGTTGTTATCTAATAATAGTTCAGTTCTTTCTGTTCTTTCATCAAGTACTTTACATTCATCGATAATCTTATCTACCAGTGTTGTTTTTCCGTGATCTACGTGAGCGATAATCGCTACATTTCTTATTGATTGCATCTAGGTTATTTTAGGCTGCAAAACTAAGGTAGTTTTTCGAATAATAGTGTATTACTTACTTTATTCTTATACCACTAAAAATCAATTAAATAAAAGCCTTATTATTTAATGAAATCAATAGCTAGAAGCAATTTTAAACGATCTCTTTTTTGATGATATTTAAAAAACCAAACGCCACAGTCAGTGTAATAAGTTATTAATAGTCTTTTTTTATAGCCATTTTTTTCTCAAATCAATAGTTATAATAATCTCAACATATTTTTCTAAACTTAGGGGCATCATCACTTGCTCTAATAACATTAAAATGAAACTAATTATTTAGTCAGATTTAGGTTTATATCAGTAATTTATTTGCAGAAAAAACACCTCTTTTAGTACTCTTATTCTACTTTCTATTCGTCTATTTTAAATTTTTTTAAACAGGAAATTAGGACGCTAATTTGCATAAATTTTTCGTCTATTTTTTTATAATTACAACACACTTATATTGTACTGATATACATGTTAGAATAGCTTATTTTACAAATGTAAAATCATACATATTTTACATCTGTAACAACCTATCAATACTTAAAACCCTCCATAATAGACTACAATTGTTACAATATGACCGCTTAAGTATAAATAAGTGATTAGTTAGTTCTAATTATCATAATTTCAGTAGATTAAATGAGTCAACTTAAAGCTTTAATTATCTTTATGATTGTATTAAAAACACACTTTTACACCTGTAAACATAAATAGTCAACTGTAATGATTACATTTGTAACATATATTTTATTTTACAATTGTAAAACAGTAATTATGGAACTAGTTGATCGCTTTAAATACCTGATGAAATTGAATAATTTATCTGCTTCTGCTTTCGCAGAAAAAGTAGGTGTTCAACCCTCAAGTATCTCTCATATTCTATCGGGAAGAAATAAGCCAAGCTTAGAGTTTACTCAGAAGGTTTTAGCCCAATTTCCTAAGGTTAGTGCAGACTGGTTAATTTCTGGTAAAACAACTGTTGTAGAAAATACAATTACGGAGCCCATACAGGCTAAAATAAAAAAAAGTGAAGAGCAAGCGAATCCACCTACTCTTTTAGAGAAAAAAAAAATAAAAAAGATAGTACTATTTTATACAGATAATTCTTTTGAAGAATTTAACCACGACTAACACTGGAGCAACAACCACTTCCTAGCCTTAACAATGTCAGTAAACACTTTCATTGGGTAAGTATGTTTATAAAAATTTAAATAAAAGTTAGCTATTATTCTTACAGGCATGTTATTAACAACCATAGCTTGCGCAATATTATATTTATGAATCCCATGTTCGGCCATATATTTGCGCGACTTGTGATCTACGGAAACAAAAATATCCTTTGCATTAATAAGAACATAAAACTGTTTCTCACCAACCATAATAGAAGAGGAATTCATAATTTCTTCAGCTTCTTCAATGCCTACATCAGCATCGTCCTTAAAATTTATTAATAAGACCCTATCCTTATCTAAAGAAATGTTTGCCGAATCTAAATCAATCTGCTTCATAGGATATAAATATAGTAATTCAATCTAAAAATTAAAAACAAAGTATGCTTACTTTTGTAATAATGTACAAATTCTTGATAAAACCTATCTTCTTTGCTATGCAGCCAGAAAAGGCGCATTACTTTGCAACAGACCTCTTAACTTTTTTTTCTAAAATACCTGGAATTCCTTCTTTAATGAAAGAAATATTTGAGGTAAAAGATAAACGTTTAGAGAAAAAACTTTTTGGCTTAACATTTAAAAATCCCGTTGGACTTGCTGCTGGATTTGATAAGGATGCTCGCTGGTATAATGAATTGGCTCACTTAGGCTTTGGATTTATAGAGATTGGTACCCTAACCCCAAAAGCTCAAACTGGAAACCCTAAACCACGTTTATTTAGAATAACCGAAGATCACGGACTAATTAACCGAATGGGGTTTAACAACCTTGGCGCTAAAGATGCTATTGTTAGATTAAAAAACAGACGAACAGATATTATTATAGGAGGAAATATTGGCAAAAATACAGCTACAGCAAATGATAATGCGATAGAAGATTATATATTCAACTTTAATACATTGCACAATTATGTAGATTACTTTGTAGTTAATGTGAGTTGTCCAAATGTAAAAGATCTTACAAAACTTCAAGACACTCCATTCCTTTTAAATTTATTAGGACAATTAAAAGCCATTAATAAAACAAAGAAAAAAGCCAAACCAATACTCTTAAAAATTGCTCCAGATTTAAACAACTCTCAATTAGATGAAATAATTGAAATTGTTACTCAAACCAAAATTGATGGAATTATAGCAGCTAATACAACAACATCTAGAGAAAATTTAAAAACGGATAGTAAAACTATAACTGAAATTGCAAACGGTGGTTTAAGCGGAAAACCGGTTAATAAAAGAGCTACAGAAGTAATAAGGTATCTTTCTGAAAAATCGAACAAAGCATTTCCAATTATTGGAGTTGGAGGAATACACTCTGCAGAAGATGCAATAGAAAAAATTGAAGCTGGTGCCGATTTAGTTCAAATATATACCGGTTTTATTTACGAAGGACCAGCTTTAATAAAAAATATAAACAAGGCAATTTTAAATAAACTAAGCGCCAAAAACTAAAAGATCTCGTAAAAAAAGAAGTGAAATATTTTAGTTCTATAGACTAAAATATTTTTAACAAACAACTTATAAATGGTTAAATTAATTGAGTGCCCAAGAGATGCAATGCAAGGTTTGCACGCTTTTATTCCAACTGAAACAAAAGCAGCTTACATCAATCAATTACTAAAAGTTGGTTTTGATACCGTAGATTTTGGAAGCTTTGTTTCGCCAAAAGCTATTCCTCAATTAAAAGATACTGCAGCAGTTTTAAATCTTTTAGATTTATCTACCACTAAAAGCAAATTACTATCAATTGTTGCCAACCAACGAGGAGCAACTGAAGCTTGTCATTTTGAAGAAATTGATTACTTAGGGTTTCCTTTTTCCATTTCTGAAACTTTTCAGCAACGCAACACTAACTCTTCTATTGATGAATCACTAGTTAGAGTTGCAGATATTCAAAACCTATGTGCTAAACACAATAAAAAATTAGTTGTTTACATATCTATGGCTTTCGGAAATCCTTATGGAGATTTATGGAATAGCGATATTGTTATTGAATGGACTAAGAAACTTTCTGATTTAGGAGTTGAAATTATTGCATTATCCGATACAACTGGAGTTTCTAATCCAGAAAACATTAGCTATTTATTTAATAATACTATTCCTGAATTTACTAATGTTGAAATTGGAGCACACCTTCATACAACACCAACCACTTGGGAAGAAAAAGTAAATGCAGCCTACAATAGTGGCTGCAAACGTTTTGATGGCGCAATTAAAGGTTTTGGTGGCTGCCCTATGGCAAATGATAAGCTAACAGGAAACATGGCAACAGAACATCTTATTACTTATCTTAACGAAAACAATATTGAAACAAATTTAAACCTAAATGAATTTAAAAAATCATTTACAAAAGCACTAGATTTCTTTCCTGGCTAATTAACAATTACAATCTTTGACTCATCCCTCTTATTTTTTGAGATACTTTTGTGTTTTGTTGCACTATAATTCAAAATTGTATCTTTAAAGATGAAAGACAGCACGCCCCATATTAATTGTTTATTATGCTAGTTTTTAAGATTTAAAATAGGTCAAAAATAGTTTTATCTTACTACTTTTAAATATAGACATAAGAGCAAAATTGTAGTACTTAGCTTTTAGTAAAAAATATTGGGGAGTTGAGATAACAAGA
>CAJWVX010000111.1 GCA_913048175.1 uncultured Flavobacteriales bacterium
CTAAAGAAATGGAAACCTATGGGAAATCTAATTTACAGGTTTTTCAGTGGATGTTATTGAATAACAAAACCTCAATAGTCTCAGATTCAAACACAAAATAAGGTGTTATTCTACCGTTAAATAAACAAATCCTAATTCATAAAGGCTATAAACCGAAACATCATATCTTTAATTAAAAGAATAGATATGAAGCTGCTTATTTTATCAATTACTATCTTTTTTACTATTGGATCTTCACTTGCTCAAGAAACTGTAAAAGGAATAATTATGGATAGTAAGTTTAAAACACCCCTTCCATATACTTATATAATAAACAAAAACACTAAAAAAGGAACAATCACTAATGAAGATGGTGAGTTTCAATTAAAGTGTTCAAAGAATGATACTCTAACATTTACATTCATTTCATATGAAAAAAAAGAAATTCCGTGCTCATACTTTTCCACTAATCCTATATACTTCCTTAAACCAATCACTAATGATTTACAAACGTTTGAACTTTTTGGTGACTATGACTTTTTAATAGACATTTTAATCAAAGCAAAAAAAAAATTATCAAGAAGTAAAAATCAGACTAGTAAAACTTACTTTTCTCTAGAGAGTAATATCAACAGTAATATGGGAACGGACATTCAAGCTGCTTGTGATAACTTCACTTGGATTGATGGAAATACTTATACAACAGATAACAATACTGCAACACATACTTTAACTAATGCTGCTGGTTGTGACTCCATTGTTACTTTGAATTTAACTATTAATAGTGGTAATACAGGAGCAGATGTGCAAGCTGCTTGTGATAACTTCACTTGGATTGATGGAAATACTTATACAACAGATAACAATACTGCAACGTATACCTTAACCAATGCAGTAGGTTGTGATTCAGTTGTTACTCTTGATTTAACCATTAATGCTGTTGATATTGCTACAGCCAATAGTAATGACACGATTACTTCTAACGCAACTGGTGCAACTTTCCAATGGTTGGATTGTGATAATGCATTTGCTATTATTTCTGGTGAGATCAGTCAAGATTTTGTTGCAACAAGTAACGGTAACTTTGCAGTAGAAGTAACCCAAAACAGCTGTAAGGATACATCTATATGTGTAAACATAACAACAGTGGATATTAATAGTATAGAAAAAAAAATCGTTTCTATTTACCCTAACCCAACTAAAGAGTTGATCAATGTTAACTTTGGCAACATTCAAGGTTCTGTTAATTACACCCTCACTTCTATTGAAGGAAGAATAATTGAACAAAAACAAAATGTTACTGACAAATCAATAAGCATCGATTTATCTAAGGAGAGTTTAGGAGTTTACTTGCTAAAAGTTAACAAAAACGAATCTGTTAGCGTATACAGAATTGTAAGACAATAACTTATAAAGAATTTTTTTTAAAAAGCCTCTCCAAATTGGAGAGGCTTTTTATTGTACCTGTATTAACTAGTATAGCTAATTTGGCTCTTTTGCATTCATGTAGAGTTGAACCTATAGACAATTTAGCGGATAAAAAGCTAGATAAACCCCAACATAACAAAACTTACAGAATTTATTTCAGATTCCGTAGTGTGCATTAAAACCTAATGTGCCTTGGTTTGATTCTTAGAGTAACCATTCGTGTAAAACAATCGTTATGATAACCATCTAAGGAAATAAGAAGTGCCAATTTAGTTAAAAGGTTTTAACTGTTTTATCTCAGGAATTAGGTTATAGCTGAAAACTACTAAAAGAGAAAAGAACTGCTTTTCTAATAGAATTAAGAGTTAATCTGGAAGACTTTAATGAAGCCTGAAAAAACAAACAAATATTAAAAAAATATTTCCACAAGAAATATTACCAACCTAATTTCTTTTGTAATGGTTTAGTAACAGCATCTTTATGAAGCATTATTGAGATTGTATTTAATCTAAAATAAGATTCAGAAACTAAAATATGACCTTTAAAATTATCCAAGCCTTTTTCATCTCCCCAAGAATTTTTAACAATAAAATACTCATTTCCATCAGTCCCTTTAGCCAACCCAACAATATGCATTAAATGATCATCTGTTACCGTTTGATTCTCATAATATTCTTGTCTGAGCTCTTGCGTCACTTCCAATTCTTCTGAAACAGAAACAAAATCTGGTTTTTCTTCTTCCTTAAAAGTGATTCCCATCCCTTTTTTAGAATTAAAACCCTTATTACTTACATCTGTATCCCATTCAATTGTATATCCATCAGTTAAAGCTTTTTTTGTTGTAGCAACTAATTCATCTAAAGTTACATTGTAAAAGAATCCGTTATCCCAATTATCTGGAATATCTAACACAAACTTGCTGTAAAATGGTTGATGTGTATATGAGCAAATTGTAGCATAGTTACTTCCTGTAATTCCGAGTTCATTAGCAAAAGTTTTAGGAGTGTATTCTTTATCATTGTATGTGAACTTTTCAGGGTAACTTCCTAAATAAACATCCAACAACCCCGCGTAAGCTTCTTTCCATACCGGAGTTAGTTTACCACCTTTATTCTGAACTACAGCCTTTAAAAAAGCTTGTAATATGTTCGCTAATTCAGCATGATCATGTTTTTCTGAATTTAACTGTAGACCATTAAAAACTTCCGCAGGTGCTATACCATATTTATCAACTGCATTTAATAAATCATGCCCTAAACTTCCTTCACCAAATTGTGCCTTTCCATGTCTTCCAACATAATTTTCAGCCTTTCGAACATATACCTGTCTGGCCACGAATATTTCTGAAAGATTATGGTTCCCCTTTTTCATTCTTATTAATTCTGACTCTAAGAAGGATGAAGTAGAAAAACTCCAACAAGTTCCTGTTTTACCTTGGCTTTCCACAGCACTCGCATCCCACTGAACTAATTTCTCAAAAGAAATGGTGTCTTTTGCTAGAGAAGTCGTATCCTCTTGTGCAAATGTATAATTAACAAGCAGAACTAAAAGTGCTAAAATAATCTTTCTCATGTGTTTCAAATTTGATTTCCAAACTTACTTAAATAGTTCTTATATCTGTATGTTTCTCCATTACATACTAAAACTTTATTCTTATTTAAAACTCAACATTTAAATAGAGAAAACTCATACTGTTAAATTCAAAACCCATCAACCAAGTATCGCTCAAGCCAACATTAAAACCCTAATAATTAAATACTTGACTTTAATTTTTTTTATTTAAGCTATTTTTATTTGACCAAAAAAAAGTCTTGTTTTTATTATAGATCAAATCACACATAATAACAAAAAAAAATATAGCTATCCACAATTTAGCACTAACAATTCAATCTGTTATTAATGAACAAGCCGTCAAATAGACCACCTGTTTATCTTTGTGTACTTTTGTATTAATGGAGAAAGCGACACACAAGTTGACTGATTGGCTTCCAACTACTAAAAAAGAAGTTGAAGCTAGAGGATGGGATGATTTAGATATTATCCTCTTTAGTGGAGATGCCTATGTTGACCATCCTGCATTTGGTGGTGCAGTGATTGGAAGAATTATAGAAAGCATGGGATTGAGAATAGCAATTGTTCCTCAACCTAACTGGAAAGATGATTTAAGAGACTTTAAAAAGATGGGAGTACCTCGTCTATTTTTTGGAGTTACTTCGGGCTGTATGGATCCAATGATTAACCATTATACTGCGAATAAAAGACTTCGATCAGATGATGCTTATAGCCCTGGTGGAGTTGCAGGCTTTAGACCCGATTATGCTACCTCTGTTTACACCAACATTTTAAAGGATCTATTTCCTGAAATACCAGTTGTTATAGGAGGAATTGAAGCTTCTCTTAGAAGGGTTACCCATTATGACTATTGGTCAGATCAATTAAAACCAAGTATTTTAGAAACCTCCAAAGCTGATTTACTTATTTATGGAATGGGTGAGCAACCTTTACGAGAAATAATTACACTTCTTGACAAAGGATTACCCTTTACGTCATTAAAAACTATTAAGCAAACTGCATTTTTGCAAGATAGTTCTCTTGAAATTCCTAAAAACAAAAACTGGAAAGACAAGCAATTAGCTTCTCACAAAGCGTGTTTAAAAGATAAAAAAACCTTTGCTGGTAACTTTAAGTTTGTTGAACAAGAATCTAATAAATTGCATGCAGATAGATTAATTCAAGAAGTTGGCAATAGAAATTTAGTTATCAATCCTCCTTATCAAACAATGACTGAAAAGGAAATTGATGCTTCTTTTGATCTACCATATACTAGATTGCCTCATCCTAAATACAAAAAGCGTGGAGTTATTCCTGCTTTTGAAATGATTAAATTCTCTATCAACATGCATCGTGGATGTTTTGGTGGATGTAGCTTCTGCACTATTTCTGCCCATCAAGGAAAATTTATTGCTAGCCGGTCTGAAAAATCTATTTTAAAGGAAGTTGACCAGGTAGCTAATATGGAAGATTTCAAAGGCTACATAAGCGATCTTGGTGGGCCTTCTGCTAACATGTACAAGATGAAGGGTAAAGTTCAATCGATTTGCGATAAATGCGTTAGTCCTTCTTGTATATCTCCTACTATTTGCCATAATTTAGATACTAAACACAAACCATTAACTGAAATTTATAAAGCTGCAAGTGCGCATCCAAAAGTTAAAAAAGCTTTTATTGGCAGTGGTATTCGTTATGATATGTTAGTTCCGGAGTTTAACAAAACTGCCGACCCAAAAGATTTAGAAGAGTATACTGAGCAAGTTGTGCAACATCACGTTTCTGGGAGACTAAAAGTTGCTCCAGAACATACTTCTGATGCTGTATTAAAAATTATGAGAAAGCCTTCTTTTAAAAACTTTCATCTTTTTAAGAAGGCATTTGAAAAAGCGAATAAGAAATTTAACCTTAACCAAAAGTTAATTCCTTATTTTATATCAAGTCATCCAGCATGTAAGTTAGAAGATATGGCAAATTTAGCTACCGAAACTAAAGACATGGGATTTCAGCTAGAACAAGTAAATGATTTCACTCCAACCCCCATGACTGTGGCAACAATCATTTATTATTCAGGATTTCATCCATATACTTTGCAACCTGTTTTTACGCCAAAATCTAAAAAAGAAAAGCAAGATCAAAACCGTTTTTTCTTCTGGTATAAAAAAGAAAATCATAAATGGATTAAAGATGTATTGATTAATTCTGACCGAAAAGATCTATTACAGAAACTGCTTCCACAACGAAGAAAAACTTCGTCAACCCAAAATAAATCGCAACGTCAGAAGTAAGACATTAAAAATAATAATGTTTGTGTTAATTTGCCTTGATTGATTACCTTAGCGTAAATCAACATTAGGAATATGGCAACGGAAACAAAACTTTGGCACTTAGAAAATTTTAATCTTTTTAAAACGCTTTCTGCGTTTGAAAAGATTAAAATGAGCACCAAAGTGAAGCACAACAAGATGAAGAAGAATGATTACATCTACTTCCCAGAAGACCCTTCATCATCAATATTTTTCTTGAAAAAGGGCCGTGTAAAAATTGGAAGTTACTCTGATAATGGGAAGGAAATTATTAAAGCTATTTTAAACCCAGGTGAAGTTTTTGGAGAGCTTAGTTTAGTAGGACAAGAAAAACGAAACGATTTTGCCATTGCTTTAGATAATGACCTTATTGTATGCTCTTTAGGAATGAAAGACATGACAGATATGATTGAAGCTAACCCGTTAATAGGAATTAAGATAACCAAATTAATCGGTTTTAGATTACAAAAAATTGAACGAAGGTTTGAATCATTAGTATTTAAAGATGCAAGAACACGTATAGTAGATTTTATAGCTGATTTAGGTCGCGAGAAAGGGCAAACTATTGGAAAAGAAGTTTTGGTAAAACACAACCTAACCCATATGGACATGGCTAATCTTACTGCCACATCTAGACAAACGGTTACTACAGTATTAAACGAACTCAAAGAACAAAATCAAATTCATTTAGAGCGCAATAAATTCTTAATTAGAGATATTGATAGTTTAAAGTAAATGCTAAATTCAAATTCATATCAATTATTTATAACCAACAAGTGTTCTTGTTGTGAAGATGTATTGGCTTTTATAAAGTCTGAAAAGCTAACTATTTCTATTACAAATGTTGAAGAAGAAGAATATAACCTTCCTTTTTCTGTGATGATTTTTCCAGCATTAGTTTCGGGAAACAAACTAATGAGCTATGGCTGTGAAGATATTATATCTAAGCTTAAAGTCTCTTAGTTATAAGCTGGGCACACATAAGACTTAACACTTCCATTAGAAGCGCCACCGACACCACTACAACGTGTAAAACCTATCATAATTTCATGGCTATAATACCCATAAATCTGATTTAGTGGATAGTCAAAAGCATACCCTATTTGCATTGCTCCTAAATTAAACTTAACACTAGCAATTGCTGACTCACCAACCCTGTAACCTAAACCAAGAGAGACCTTATCTCTATATAACCATGCTACATTTAAATCTAAAGCTGGTGGAGCCATAACATTCCATTTTAATAAAAAAGACTTAAATACTGTCCAATTTCCAAACTTTGCCTTATGCCCACTACCAAAATAATATTGATTTACCTGTGTTTGATCTTGTCCTAAATTTATCTTCTTAAAATACAATTGATTGATCGATAAACTCCAATAAAAAGATTTATTGTACAAGAGAATCCCTGGCATAATGTCAGGGTACCTTATTTCAGCCCCTTCAATATCCGCTAAAACGGGATCTGCATTATTTACTTGATTTTTTACACTGATTTTATATTGTTGTATTCCAGCAAATATACCTGCACTGATAGTATACTTTGAAGATAATCTTGTTGTATAAGCATATGCTAACTTTACCATTGTTCTAGTAGTAAGATGCACTTCATCCTCATTGATATAAACCCCAAAAGCATGCCTAGCTCTATTTTTAGTGCTCCGCTTTCTTCTAGGGTATTGAAAACTAGCAAATTTAGATTCAGGAGCACCTTCAAACCCTACCCATTGTAATCTATAACCAACTCTAAAATCAACACATTTTACAGTTCCCAAAAAGGCTGGGTTGTATCCAAAGTTATTAAATGAATACTGAGAGTACTGCTCGGACTGCTGTGCTTTTATTACAAAAGAACCTAACAAAAATAATATGGTTAAACTTTTCTTCATCTATCTAAAAACAGAAATTGCCCCTTTATAAACTAAATCATCCCCATTCTCAATCGTAATTTTTAAAACATAATAATAAGTAGATACCGCTAAATTTCCTCCCACATATTTAGCTTGCCAACCATCCAAATTATCATATCCTTTTTTATGGTAAACACGTTGTCCCCATCGGTCATAAATAAAAACCTCATTCTCTGGGTAATAACTAATACTACCTATCAACCACATATCATTTAATCCATCACCATTTGGCGTAATAATTTCTGTTGGTATAGGAGGTGGGCATGTAAATGGAACAATAGAAACAATACGAGTATCCGTACACCCAATATTGTCTGTTGTATAAAGCGTATAATTTCCTTGCGGAACATTTTCATAAGAACCTGAAGAACCAGACCCTACCCCAATCAAATTAAAATTAAAAGGAGGGTTATCTCCTAGTAGCAAAATTTTAACATCAGCAACAGTCTGGTTGCATTCTGCGGGTTGAACGACTGCTGTAGGCTCTAAATTTACTGTTTGAATAAATATAGGTGGTGCAAAAGCAGAATCAGGTGAGCATCCAGAGGAAGTCGACATTAAAACAGTAACAATTTGGTCGTAAGCTAAAACAGTATAAGTTGAATCAACACCTAAAGTAGTGTCACTCCCAATAATCCAATAGTAGATTGGAGCTAAAGCTCCATCTGAAGAGCTGGCAGTTAAAACTATAGAAGTGTTTTTACAAACTGGAGCTGCAGGAACTCCAGTTAATGTTACACTCAAAGGACATTGAGCAAAGAGCCCAACATTCAATAATAATAAAAAACAAAACCACACTTTTTTCATAATTAGCTAAGTTACTATTATTTGAATAAATACTTAAGGAGATGCATGCAGATATCAGATTCACCACAACATTTTAACATACTATAAAGACTCCTTAAAACATTTTCTTTCTACCTTTACATTTATATGTCAAAAATGGTATTAACGATAGAAGAAGACTATGATTTCTCCTTAATTGGAATAAGTTGTCATGCCAAGGACTATCGTTTATGCTGGGAATTAAATAAAGTTCTTAATATAGATCTAATAAGAACAACTGACTTTGAGATTAGTAAGAAAAGTGAAGCTATTTCCTTTTCTTTTTATGAATTTATTGATGAAACTAATTACTTAGAATATTTTCTGATTTCTAATAGAGCAAAAAACGGATTCTTAATACCTGAACAAAAAAAAGTCGATTTCTTTTTAATGGTTCGTGGTAATATCTTGGAATCTCTTACAAAAGAGATTATTGGTAAAATAAACTCTTTATCTTTGGTGTTAACATCATTTAATATAGACCCTAATCAACTAAAATCGAAACAAAACCTATTATTCTAATGAAAAGAAAAACAAAAATAGTTGCAACCATAGGCCCTGCAACCGAATCAAAAGAAATGTTGGGTAAAATCATTAACACAGGTGTTAATGTTTGCAGAATAAACTTTTCTCATGGCTCGCATGAAGATCATAAAAAAGTTATTGATAACATTAGAGAAATAAACAAAGAACAAGGATTATTTACCGCCATTTTAGCTGATTTGCAAGGCCCAAAAATAAGGGTTGGTAAGATTAAAAATAACGGTGTTGAAATTAAAAACGGAAATGAAATTACCATCACATCCGAAGAATGCGAAGGTGATGCATCAAAAGTTTACATTAGTTACCAAAACTTCCCGCAAGATGTTGCTGCCGGAGAATTTATTCTATTGGATGATGGCAAACTAAAACTCGAAATTAAAAGCACCAACAATATTGATAAAGTTATTGCTATTGTTAGACATGGTGGAATTTTAAAATCGAATAAAGGTGTAAATTTACCCAACACAAAAATTTCACTTCCCTGTTTAACACCAAAAGATTTAGTGGATTTAAAGTTTGCTCTAGAGATGAACATTGCTTGGATTGGCCTTTCTTTTGTTAGAAATGCGCAAGATATCCATACTTTAAAAGAGTTAATTGCTAAAGCAGGAAGTGTCTCAAAAGTAATTGCTAAAATAGAAAAGCCTGAAGCGATTAATGATATTGATGAAATTATAATTGCTACAGATGCCATTATGGTTGCTCGTGGAGATTTAGGTGTTGAAATTCCTTTTCATGAAGTTCCATTGGTTCAAAAGATGATTGTAAAAAAATCTCTTAGAGCTTCTAAACCAGTAATTATTGCTACACAAATGATGGAAAGCATGATTGATAACATTACTCCTTCAAGAGCTGAAGTAAATGATGTTGCCAATGCTGTATTAGATGGAGCTGATGCGGTTATGCTAAGTGGCGAGACTTCTGTAGGTAATTTTCCTGTTGAAGTAATTGATGCCATGGATAAGATTATCAAAGATGTAGAAACGGACGAAAGCATTTATAATTATGAATATCCACCAGATGAGAATGTTATAGATAGATACATTACCAATTCAGTATGCTTTAACTCTTGTAGACTAGCCCAACGTGTTCGTGCTAAAGGCATTGTTACAATGACTTTCTCAGGGTATACTGCTTTTAAAATAGCAAGTTTTAGACCCAATGCAGCGATATTTGTATTTACAGGTAACCAAGAAATTTTAAATATGCTCAGTTTGGTTTGGGGTGTAGAGGTTTTCTTATATAACAAATTTGTAAGTACAGATCATACCATAGCTGATATCAAATACATCTTAAAAAAGGAATCGAAATTACAAAAAGACGACCTAATCATAAATGTTGCGAGTATGCCAATTGCCGAAAAAGGACAGTCTAATATGATGAAACTAAGTTCTATAGAATAAATATTATCTCTTTTTCACCATTAGGTTATAAAAGGGAACGTTAATACATTATAAAATTTAAGAAATGCCAATAGACATAAACTTACTAAAGGAAATTGCCGAAGTAGCTGGAGCTCCTGGTCACGAGCAACGTGTTAGAGAAATAGTAATTAGAGAAGTAACTCCTTTAGTTGACGAGGTAAAGGTTGACAATATGGGAAATGTTTATGCCATTAAAAAAGGCAAGGAACAAAAACGTGTTATGGTTGGTGCTCATATGGATGAGATTGGTTTTATTGTAACACATATTGATGATGCTGGCTTTGTAAGGTTTCATACTTTAGGCGGATTTGATCCTAAAACACACACAGCGCAGCGTGTAATTATTCACGGAAAGGAAGATGTTATTGGCGTAATGGGTTCTAAACCTATACATGTAATGAGTCCTGAAGAGCGAACAAAAATGCCAAAATCGACTGATTACTTTATTGATTTAGGGAGAAACAAAGAAGAAGTAGAAAAATTAGTTTCTGTTGGTGATCCAATTACAAGAGAGCGTGGATTAATAGAAATGGGCGATTGTGTAAACGGAAAATCTTTAGACAACAGATTGGCTGTATTTATTTTAATTGAATCATTAAAAGCCTTAAAAGAGAAAGAAGTGCCTTATGATGTTTATGGTGTATTTACCGTGCAAGAAGAATTAGGAATTAGAGGCGCTAATGTTGCGGCTTTAGAAGTTAACCCTGATTTTGGATTTGGACTAGATACAACTATTGCATTTGATGTTCCTGGTGCAAAGCCAGAGGAAGTAGTAACAAAATTAGGAGAAGGAACTGCGATAAAGATTATGGACAGCCAAACTATTTGTGATTACCGCATGGTAAAATTTATGACCAATGTAGCTGAAAAGCATGGTATAAAAGCGCAAAAAGAAATATTAACTGCAGGTGGAACTGATACTTCAGGAATACAAAGAATGAACCCTGGAGGTTCTATTGCTGGTGCAATTTCTATACCTACCAGACATATACACCAAGTAATAGAAATGGCGCATAAAGAAGATATTAGAGGTAGTATTGATTTACTTACAAATTGCTTATCAGAATTAGATCAGTACGATTGGAGTTTTTAAACTAAAATATAGTGCGAAGAAGTACAACGTTATACTTCTTCGCAAGAAATAAATTTGTAGAACCGAACTTTGAAAAAACATTATAAAAGCTAATATCTATTGGTTTCTTTACTCAAAATAAAACCCTTCAGCTTAACACTTATTTTGGCCTTTTATACAAAGGCACTGCAGAACAAGCTTCTCCAAACATCAAACTCTTAGCATAACTTTGAAGTCTAACGGCAAATTCTACTACAACAGATTCTGGAATTGGAAACTTACCGCACCCTTTTACAATAATTATTGCATCTTGATAAGGAGTATAATCAATTTCCAAAAGCACATCATTAAAAATAGCTTTTTCTAAATCTTGCTTGTCTCCAAAAACAACCTTTTTTGAAAATGGCTGTAAATGTGTAGCTACTAACATAAAAGCCCATAAAGGAACTATTGCATCTACAGAACAGATAATAGCAACATACTTACCTTCATATTCGCTCCAATTTGTTTCTTTAAGGTTGGCTCTAAATTCTTTTTCAATTAAGGCAATCTCGTCTTTTAAAAATCCTTTAATATCAAACAATACCCTTTCTCCTTCAGGATAAAACTCATCCAGACTTACCTGAACCAAGCTACTGTTATCTACTCTATTTACTATTTCGTCTGACATAATTTATTTACTATCAAATGTATAACTTCAACAAATTTAATAAAAGTTTAAACCCTAAAATTATTCTTACCATAGTAAAGTCGTAAAACCTTATTTTTGAGCATGATGAAGTTTTTACTTTTTTTCATATCACCAACTTTACTTCTACTGATCAAGCCAGAACAATAATAAAAAACTAATCGAAAGTGAGCTTTCAGAGGAAATAAACAGGGCAAACTCATAATTTTTTCTTAAACAATAAAATGGGGTGAAAAAGTAAAAAGCTGTCAGTTCGAGTG
>CAJWVX010000112.1 GCA_913048175.1 uncultured Flavobacteriales bacterium
AGGTGCTGAAGTTAGGCCTGCAGCATCAGGAAGTAAAACTTTAAAAGATGCTACCAATGAAGCAATTCGTGATTGGATAGCAAATCCAGAAGACACCTATTATTTAATAGGTTCTGTAGTTGGACCTCATCCCTACCCAGATATGGTTGCTCGTTTTCAATCTATTATTAGTAAAGAAATGAAAAGTCAATTAATGACTAAAACGGGAAGAGATTACCCTGATAAAATTATTGCTTGCGTTGGTGGAGGGAGTAATGCCGCTGGAGCATTTTACCATTATTTAGATAATGATAAAGTAGAATTGATTGCTGTAGAAGCTGATGGATTAGGAATAGAAACTGATAAAACTGCAGCAACGACTCAGGTTGGAACTGAAGGAATTATCCATGGAAGTAAAACTTTATTAATGCAAAATAGTGAAGGACAAATTACTGAACCACATTCTATTTCTGCAGGGCTAGATTATCCTGGGGTTGGACCTTTACATGCTCATTTATTTAAAAGCGGACGAGGAACATTTATTGGAGCCACGGATAAAGAAGCTTTAACCGCTGCTTACCAACTTACAAGATTGGAGGGAATTATTCCTGCATTAGAATCATCACACGCATTAGCAGCTTTAGATAAAATTGAGTTTAAAACAACAGAAAACATTGTCATTAACCTCTCTGGCAGAGGAGATAAAGACATGGAAACATATATTAGAGAGATGGACAATGAGTAGAATAGAACAAACATTCAAAAACAACCAAAACATTTTAAATGTTTACCTCACTGCTGGCTTTCCAAACCTCAACGATACCATTGAGATTGTTCAAGAATTAGCAAGAAATGGTGTTGACATGGTAGAAATCGGCATGCCTTTTTCTGACCCTCTGGCTGATGGACCAACTATCCAAAACAGTAGTCAGATTGCCATTAAAAATGGAATTACTTTAGAACTGATTTTTGATCAAGTTAAAGAAATTAGAAAAACAGTTGACATTCCTATTGTACTAATGGGTTATTACAATCAAGTATTACAATATGGAGCTGACTCTTTTTTTGAAAAAGCAAAAGCCATTGGTGTGGATGGATTTATCATTCCAGATTTACCTTTAGATATTTACGAAAAGGAGCATCAATACAAAGTTGAAACTTTAGGGTTGGATAGGGTTTTCTTAATCACTCCACAAACAACAGATGAACGAATAAAATTGATTGATTCAAAAAGTTCAGGCTTCTTATATGTTGTTTCTTCTTTTGCAATAACAGGTTCAAAAAGTGATATTCAACAATCTCAAATCGATTATTTTAAAAGAATTAATAGCTTGGAATTGAAAACTCCAAAATTAATTGGCTTTGGAATTTCAGATAAAAAAACATTCGATACAGCTTGCCAATATGCTGAAGGAGCAATAATAGGAAGTGCTTTTATTAAGGCTCTTGAAGAAAGTCAAAGCATCAAACAAACAGTTAAACGTTTTATAGCAGAAATAAAAATGAGTGAATGAGTGAATGCTATAATGCGTTCTCTTTATAGTATTCACTCATTAACAAAAAAGACAAAGACATGATCATACAATTATCAAAAAATATTACAACACAAGAACAAGGTATTCTGATTAATAAACTATCCGATTTAAAGATTAAATCGAACATTATTTCTACTCAATTCAAAAACTACATTGTTGGAATTCCTAAAACGGACTTTGATATGAGAAGTCTTGGAAATCTAAACGGAATAGAAGATATCCATAGAGTTTCTGATGCATATAAATTAGTCTCTAAAAAATGGAAAGTAAACAATACCGTTATCAATTTAGGAGACAATGTAACTATTGGAGGAAATGACTTAGCTATAATGGCTGGACCATGTTCTATTGAAGGAGAAGAACAAATTGAAACTACAGTTGCTCATTTAGTAAAGAATAATATTAAAATAATGCGAGGTGGTGTTTACAAACCAAGAAGTTCGCCTTATGCTTTTCGTGGAATGGGAATGGATGGTTTAAAGATGTTTTACAAGCACTGTTCAGAAAATGGAATTAAGGTAATTACAGAAGTAATGCAAGTTTCTCAAGTTGAAGAAATGGCAGATTATGTTGATATTTTTCAGGTTGGAGCAAGAAACTCTCAAAATTTTAACCTCTTAGATGTCTTAGGTCAAGTAGATAAACCTGTTATGATTAAACGCGGTATGTCAGGAACTATTGAAGAACTATTAGCTTCAGCAGAATATGTTTTTTCTAATGGAAATGAAAAAATACTCTTGTGCGAAAGAGGAATTAGAACTTATGAAAACGCCTATAGAAACACCTTAGATTTAAATGCCATTCCAATTCTAAAAGAAAAATCTCACTTACCTGTTGTGGTTGATCCTTCTCATGGAATTGGATTAAGACAACATGTTGGAACTATGGCTTTGGCGGGAGTAATGTGTGGGGCAGATGCTGTGATTATTGAAACACATGAAAATCCTGAGATAGCTTTTTCTGACGGTCAACAAACCCTCTACCATGAGCAAGCTGAGAAATTGTATCAGCAATTAAATCAGACTCGTCAATTATATAAAAGCTTTTAAGAATAATGGAAACAATACTTTTTTATATTAGTCTATTAGGATCTCTAACACTTGCAATATCTGGAGCATTAAAAGCAATCAATAAGAATTTTGACCCTTTCGGTGTTTTAATTATTGGTTTTGTAACTGCAGTAGGTGGAGGTTCAATTAGAGATATGCTCTTAACAGATAAAACTGTTTTTTGGTTGAATGAATCAATTCACCTTTACGTCATAATTGTCGGAGTAATTCTTGCCATAATATTTAGGAACCAACTAAACCAATTCAATAAATCTTTATCTTTTTTTGATGCGCTTGGTTTGGGTTTATTTACCATAACGGGTGTTCAGATTGGTTTAGATTATGATCTTCATGCTATCAACTGCATCATTTTAGGAACAATTACAGGTTCTTTTGGAGGAATATTAAGAGATGTTTTAGTTAATGAGACACCTGTTATTTTCAAAAAAGAGATTTATGCAACCATTAGTATTATTGGAGGAGCTATTTATCTTTTACTTGTTAAGCTTCAAGTCAAGAATCCAATCCTTCAAATTGCACCTATTGTCTTTATTATTATATCTAGATTAATTATACTGAGATTTAACATCTCTCTACCTCAAATTAGATCTCAAGATGAAAAAAAATAACGTAACCAAGTAAGGCCTTTATCCGTCTAATAGGTAATGAAAAAAATACTTTTCATCATAATATTAATAACTCTTTTGGCTCCCTCTATAAAAGCAACTCATATTGTTGGTGGTGAGTTAAATTACCTTTATTTAGGTAACAACAATTATGAAATTCGTTTAACTGTTTATCGTGACTGTTATAATGGAGTCCCACTATTTGATGATCCTGCTGCCCTTGGCATTTTTGATTCCAATAATCTACTGCTTGATACGATATTAATGTCATTCATTAGTCTTGACACTTTGCCACCAACTATCAATAGCCCTTGTGTGATACCACCCACAAATGTTTGTTATGAAGTTACCACTTATATAGATACAATCCTTTTACCTCCTATTCCAGGTGGCTATCAATTAGCCTATCAACGTTGCTGTAGAAATTATACCATTTTAAATATTGTTCTTCCTGATGAAACTGGGGCAACCTACTACGCTACTATTCCAGATACCATTGTTGAAGTAATAAACAGTAATCCCATTTTCAATTCATGGCCTCCACCTTTTATTTGTTCCTCTTTACCCTTTGAATTCGATCATTCTGCAACTGACCCTGAAGGAGACTCCTTATATTATGAGTTATTTCAACCGTTTCATGGTGCAAACCTAACGAACCCAATGCCTCAACCTCCATTTAATCCTCCATATCCATTTGTCATATGGAACCCACCCTATTCTACTTCAGATATGTTAGGCGGAACCGTTCCTTTAAGTATTAATCCAACAGCAGGTTTATTAACTGCAACGCCAGGTCCATTAGGACAATTCGTAGTCGGCATAAAAGTATCCGAGTATAGAGATGGAGTTTTTTTAAGTGAAACCAAGAGAGATTTTCAGTTCAATGTTGTTCCCTGTGTTAATTTAACCGTGGCAGCATTGCAAGCTCCAAACTTTAGTTGTGAAAGCTATACGGCAAGCTTTAGCAACAATAGTTCTGGAGCGGGTACATTTTTATGGAATTTTGGAGATTTAACTACCACCATGGATACTTCAATTCAATTTACACCTTCGTATACTTACTCTGACACAGGTATATATGAGGTCACACTAATCGCTTTCTCTGATTTTGATATCTCTTGCAATGACACCAGCATTGCTACTGTCACTATTTTGCCTGCTTTCGAACTGAACACAAATTACTTAAACGCACCATGTACACAAGATGTTCTTTTGGAATCGAACTCTTCTTTAGACAGTACAGGAAACGTTATTTTCGATTGGGATTTTGGGAATAACACAGGAACATCAACGCTACAAAACCCTAATTACACCTATCTCAATTCTGGAACATACGATATAACATTGATTGCACATTCACCTTCAAACATTGGATGTAATGATACTATTACTTTCCCAATTACTATTTTTCCAAGTTTCACTCTAAATAGCTCTCTTGATATTACGCCATGCTCTCCTAAAGTTGATTTTACAGTAAACTCTTCATTTGACGGGTTATTTCCTATTGATTACTTTTGGGATTTTGGTGATGTATCTATTTTAGAGGATACTTCTAATTTAGTGAATCCTAATTATACTTATCTAAATCCAGGCTCATATAACATCTCTATTATTGCCATAACAGATAGCCCTGCTTGTGGAGATACTGCTAATCTTCAAGTAACCATTTATCCAGAATTCACCTTTACTCCAACTATTAAAAACATAAAGTGTACATATGGTGTAAATTTTATCGCAACCTCTTCATTAGATGATATTATTACCACAAACTACAACTGGAAATTTGGAGATGGTGCAACTTCTAACCTGCCAGTTAGCAATCATATATATAATGAAAGTGGAAGCTATGATATAATATTAACAATAACTACTAGTAATGGATGTAACGAGAATTACACTACAACCATAGATAAAGAATTGCTATCGGAAGTTTTTGTGCCTAATGCTTTTACTCCAAATGGAGATAATGAAAATGACTTACTGTTTGTTAGAGGAGCAATAGATGAAATGTCTATTAAAATATACAACCGCTGGGGTGAATTAGTTTTCGAAAGTGTTAATCAATCATTGGGATGGGATGGAACTTTTAATGGAGCACCCGTTACCCCTGGAGTTTTTGTTTATCATCTAATTACCAGATGCGCAGAAAGTACAGAAACACTTAAAAAAGGAAATCTTACTGTCATCAGATAATTTAACATTAACATCATTTAACAGATTTATTTATGGTCTTGTAATTTCTATATAGCAATTAATTATATTTACAATCATTAAAAAGACCATGTCAGATAGTATAGTAATCATACCAACCTTCAACGAAAAGGAAAACCTTGAAAAAATGGTACGCAAAGTATTTTCTTTAAAAAAGGCTTTTCATGTATTAATTGTTGATGATGGCTCTCCGGATGGAACTGGTGCAATTGTAAAAAAATTGCAAATGGAATTCCCAACTCAACTTCACTTAGAAGAACGTAAAGGGAAACTAGGTTTGGGTACAGCTTACATTCATGGTTTTAAATGGTCTTTACAAAGAGATTATGAATACACTTTTGAAATGGATTGTGATTTTTCTCACAACCCAGAAGATTTAATTCAACTTTATAATGCTTGTGCTATTGATGGTGGGGATTTAGCTATTGGTTCTCGTTATAAATCCGGAGTAAATGTAGTTAACTGGCCAATGGGTAGAGTTTTAATGTCTTATTATGCTTCGGCTTATGTTCGTTTTATTACAGGGATGGACATTAGAGATACTACTTCAGGATTTAAGTGCTATACTCGTAAGGTTTTAGAAACAATTGATTTAGATGCTATCAAATTTAAAGGTTACGCTTTCCAAATTGAAATGAAATTTACTGCTGTTAAGTTTGGCTTTAATGTAGTTGAAGTACCTATTATTTTTACAGACAGACAAGAAGGTGAATCTAAAATGAGTGGTGGTATTTTTAAAGAAGCCATATTTGGTGTTGTCCAAATGAAAATGAAGAGTTGGTTTAGAAAATATGAAGCTTAACCCAATAAATAAGACCCTAATTTTGCAGCCTATTATCAGTACTAATAAACATCTAAGTATTATCTAGATCGTTGGTATAGGAATAAATAGGCAAATACCCTAAGTAAATAACCTTATTAAAACAAAGTAAATAACCTTATTGCATAAATAATATTAATACTATAATTTAGTAATCAATATTTTTTTAAAAGTTAAAAGCTTAATCAAAAAATCATAAATGAATTACTAATTTATAAATCCCTTGGAAAACTTGCAAATAATTGATGATTATTTTGATACAATAAAAAAAAATGAGACAATAGATGATGTAGTTTGGTCTATAGTAAAAAATACTATTTCAAAATTTGATTTTACAGATTGTGTTATTTATTTAGTTGATAAAACAAATGAATCTTTAGTTCAAAGGGCAGCAATTGGTAAAAAAAATCCAGAATCAAGAAATATACTAAATCCTATTAAAATAAAAATTGGAGAGGGTATTGTTGGTAATGTTGCAAAGTCGAAAACAGCAGAAATAATCAATAATACAAAAAAAGATCATCGATATATTATTGATGACGAATCTAGATTGTCAGAAATAACAGTACCTATTGTTTATGAAGGTTTACTATTAGGTGTAATCGACTCTGAAAACTCACAAAAAGATTTTTACACTTCTAATCATTTAAATATTTTAAATATAGTTGCAACAATCGCAGCCACAAAAATAATACAAACAAAATATTATTATGAGTTAAGAAAATCCCAATTCAAATTAAAAAGAATGGAATTTGGATTTAAAGAACTTTTTGAAAAATCGGGAGATGCAATGACTATTATTGAAAACGGTATTTTTGTTAACTGCAACAAATCAGCATTAGAAATGTTCGGTTTTTCAAAAAAAGCAAATTTATTGAATTGTCATCCGAAAGAACTTTCTCCAGAATTTCAAGAAGATGGAAAAAAATCTGATGACAAAGCATTAGAAATGATGCTAATTGCATCTAAAAATGGTTCTCACCGTTTTGAATGGAACCACGAAAACATTCAAGGAGAAACTTTTCCTATAGAAGTTCTTCTAACCAATATTTCAAACTCTGACGATAAAGTAATTTTTCATTCCGTTTCAAGAAATATTACTGAAAGAAAAAAATCAGAACAAAAATTAATACAGCGAGAAAAACGATTTAGATATCTATCCGAAAACTCTTTAGAAATAACTTGTATTACCAACCAAAAAGGTATAATTGAATTTATAACCTCTGCTGTAACTAAATTATTAGGTTTCAATACTGATGATTTAATCGGCCAAAATATATTTAATTATATCCACAAAGAAGATAAATCTGAAGCTAAAGAAAGATTTAAAATAAGGTCTGAGGAAGGTGGAAAAGGAGAATACCGAATATTTAAAGTGAAAATGAAATCGGGTAAATACAAACACCTCCGAATTATAACATCCAATCATTTTAGTGAACCAAGTATTAATGGATTTGTTATTAATGCTCATGATGTTTCAGATATAATTAAAGCTGAAAAAGAAAAATATATCGCAATTTTTGACACTAAAGAAAATGAACGAAATAGAATTTCGCACGATTTACATGATGGCTTAGGACAAACAATTGCTGCTGCTAATATGCATTTAAACTACTTAGATCCAGAATTAAAAAAACAAATAGATAAAGAAACTTATAAAACTTTTAAAACTACACTGAACCTTGTTAATGATGCGACACAAGAAACGAGGACTATCAGTCATAATTTCATGCCCAGATCCTTAAAAAGATATGGGCTAGAAGATGCAATAACAAATTTAATTAAACAATATCAAAACATCAATAAAGAAATTAAATTAGAATTAACTTCAACTATTAAAAATTACAGATTTACAGAAAGGATAGAAATATCCATTTTTAGAATTATACAAGAGCTACTAAGTAATGCGTTAAAACATTCAAAATCTGATATTATTAATGTGGTATTAGATGTTTTTCAAGAAAAATTATTTTTAGCAGTATCTGACAATGGTATTGGCTTTGACGTAAAAAAAGTTGTAGAAGATAAAAAAAAGGGACTAGGATTAACAAGTTTAAAACAACGAATTATTGCTCTTGATGGAAAGTTAATTATTAAAAGTAATAAAAATAGAGGGACCTCCATTAGCGTAATAATAAAAATTTAAAACATAATAAATACTTCATTATAACTCCATTTCGTAATTTTACAGGTATGGGAATACTTATCAAAAATGCACAAATAGTTAACGAAGGAATCATCTTTAAAGGACACCTTCTTATTGAAGACGAAAGAATTTCAAAAATCTTTAAAAGTGATGATGATATTTCTGAAATAGAAAATAATCATGAAGTTAACGATATCCATAACAACTTTTTATTACCCGGAGTTATTGATGATCAGTGCCATTTTAGAGAGCCAGGATTAACACATAAGGCAGACATTAATTCAGAAAGTACTGCAGCAGTTGCCGGTGGTACCACTTCTTTTATGGAAATGCCAAATACTGTTCCCAATACATTAACACAAGAATTATTACAAGATAAATACGATATTGGAGCAAACACTTCTTTAGCAAACTACTCGTTTTATATGGGAGCTTCTAACGATAATATTGAAGAAGTTTTAAAAACAGACCCTAAAACAGTTTGTGGTGTAAAAGTATTTATGGGTTCTTCTACCGGAAATATGTTGGTAGACAACAAAGAAACTTTAGAAGAGCTTTTCTCTAAATGTAAATTATTAATTGCTGCACATTGTGAAGATGAAACAACCATCCAAAACAATATAGCAATTTATAAAGAAAAATATGGAGAGGATGTACCTATAGAATGTCATCCAGAAATAAGAAGTGAAGAAGCTTGTTATTTATCCTCTTCATTGGCTATTGAGTTAGCAAAAAAACACAATACCCGTTTTCATTTATTCCATTTATCTACAGCTAAAGAGCTTAATTTATTAGAAAACAACACTCCTTTAAAAGAAAAACGAATTACTGCTGAAGCTTGTATTCACCACATGTGGTTTTCTGATGAAGATTACAAAATAAAAGGTGCTTTTATTAAGTGGAACCCTGCAGTAAAAAAAGCTTCTGATAGAGATGCGATTTTAAATGCTGTTATTGATGGAACAATAGATGTTATTGCTACAGATCATGCTCCACATACTGTTGAAGAAAAATTGAATACTTATTTTAATGCTGGTTCTGGTGGACCAATGGTGCAACATGGTTTGGTTGCGATGTTAGAACTTTACCATAATGAAAAAATCACACTAGAAAAGATTGTAGAAAAAATGAGTCATGCAGTAACCGATTGTTTTAGAATTGAAGATAGAGGTTATATTAAAGAAGGCTTTTTTGCCGATTTAGTAGTAGTCGATTTAGACAACCCTTGGACAGTTGATAAAGAGAGTTTGCTCTACAAATGTGGCTGGTCTCCTATGGAAGGACAAACGTTTAAATCTAAAATAATGCAAACTTATGTTAACGGACATTTAGTGTTTAATATGGGAGCAATTGATGAAGACTTTAGAGGAAAACGAATGACTTTTGATTTTTAAAACTCATTTTACTTCACATTTCTTAGTAAAAAATCCGTTAAAAGGTTCGACTCGTTACTAGGGTAACTTAATTTTAAATAGATTTGTAGGAGGAACAAAAAAATAGGTTATGAAACAATTTTCACTTCTCCTTAATTTAACATTTTTATTTGTTTCAAGTTTAAGTGCATCGATTTTAACAAAACCCAACTCAGATATTATTATTGTTCAAACTTCTGCAGGTGAGGACCAAACAATTTGTGGCTCGCAAGGAGCACAACTTTTAGTTACTGGTGATGGAGGATACGTATGGTCGGTAATTACCGGTGATCCAATTTCAGTTGGTTCCAATTTCAGCTGCACACTATGTCCTAACCCAACGGCATCACCAAACACAACCACGACATACTTAGTTACGAGTAATTGGGGTCAACCAGGCTCCAATACAGATACAATCACAATTTTTGTTGTACCTGACTATACTACATTTATAAGCCAAAGTGATACTAATATTTGTATAGGAGAAGATGTTAATTTTAATATAGGAACAAATACGTTTGATTCATACAATTATTATTGGAATTCTTCAGGTGCAATAAATGACTCTTCTATATCAAACCCAACAATCACATTTAATGAACCAGGCACCAATTTTATCTCTATTGATGTAGTTAACAGTAATGGTTGTATAAAATCGCAACCACTTTACGTTAATGTTGCAGGATCAAATATTACGATGACTCCTGATTCAATAACTATATGTTCAAATACTTCTTCACAACTAAATATTAGTATAGATAGTAGAGCCCCTGATTCATGTAAATTAAGTTCATCAAACGCTTGTTTTAGCTCCTCTACTCAAACTTTTCTAGGCAATGGCTCTACCTCACTCTACCCATCCGCTACGCCATATAATGCCCATTTCGTAGAACATAGAATTCAAATTCTCTATACTGCTTCAGAATTAAATACATTAGGATTCTTAAGTGGAAAAATAACTGAAATTGCATTTAACGTTTTATATCAAAATTGTATTATACCATATACTGGCCTCACAATAAAAATGGGTTGTACTTTAACAGATAGCTTTCCTTTAATAATAAATCAATTTGAACCTGACCTTATACAAGTATATCATGCCGCTAGTTATCAAACAATTGAAGGTTGGAATTCGCATACTTTAGACAATGCTTATGATTGGGATGGAATTTCAAATCTCTTGGTCGAAGTTTGTTATGACAATATCGCTACAGTAGCTTCTGATTTCATTAAACAAACCCTTATGCCTAATCGCATGACATTGATTAGATCATCATTTGGCTCTGGCACATATGGATGCACATTAAGTAATCCTACAGCTTATTTTGAACGTCCAAACATTAGAATTACTCACTGCTCTGGTTCACCCAGCCCTAACACCAATAACTATTCTTGGATTCCATCAGTAGGATTATCTGACTCAACAATTCAAAACCCGATTGCATCACCAACAAACTCTACAATTTATAACTTATTAGTTACCGACACTTTGAGTGGTTGTATTGACAGTAATTTTGTTGTAGTTGATGTAGAACTTTGTACATACATTGATGAGTTAGGAGAAGCGTTAGAAATAAATATTTTCCCAAATCCGAACTCAGGTAATTTTACTGTAACAAAACCTCTAGGATTGAAAGAAACTGTAAATCTTAAACTATTAAGTTCTGATGGAAAGCTAATTCTTCAAAAAACAATTTTGGAAAACCAAAACTCAATTAATATTAACATTTCAGATTATAGTAAAGGGATTTACTTCCTTCATTTAAATGTAGGAGAACAAAACTTTACACGTAAAATTGTAAGAAACTAAGTTATAATCAACTTAATTATTAAGCCCTTCTTCTGGAAGGGCTTTTTTTGTCCTCAGAATCTGTTATTGATATATTCTAAATCAAAAAAAGATTCAGAAAAACTCTCACCTAAAATTATTTCCTCTGATTTACAGTCACTTAACGCTTTTATGCATTATTTACTTATGCATAAGTTTTAGATGCATATAAAAGATATGTATATTTGTGGCATGTATTCAAAAGAACTATTAAAAGGAACCTTAAAAACTATCATTTTAAAAATG